>JACZJI010000080.1 GCA_014860665.1 Bacteroidales bacterium
ACTCCGCTTCGCTCCGGCCTTGACAGTTCTCTTTTATTAAACAAAAACAAGCTTTTGAAAGAGAAAAAGAAAAAATTTTAGCATTTTGTTTGTTTTTCAACATAGAAGTTCATAAAGTGAGCTAAAGTGCCTAAAGTGGGAGAACCCCTTTGTGCAAGTTGGGGTTTGTAGCCGGAATCTTGGGCTTCGTAGCTCTTGATTGAGCAAAGCTTCCCCGGCAAAAAGTGGAGCCATAAACTTTTGTTTAAAGCCTCCCCGAACAAAAAGTGAAGCCGTAACCGTTTGGTTAAAGCTTCCCTGATAAAAAGTGGAGCCGTAACCGTTTGTTTAAAGCTTCCCCAAACAAAAAGTGGAGCCGTAAACTTTTGTTTAAAGCTTCCCTGACAAAAAGTGGAGCCATAAACATTTGTTTAAAGCTTCCCCAAACAAAAAGTGAAGCCGTAACCATTTGTTTAAAGCTTCCCCAGCAAAAAGTGAGGCCGTGCTCGTTTGAGCATGACTTCCCCAGCGAAAAGTGGGGCCGTGCCTGTTTGAGCATGGCTTCCCCAACGAAAAGTGGAGGCGTGCCTGTTTGAGCAAAGCTTCCCCAACGAAAAGTGGAGCCGTAACCGGTGACCTGTGGCCAGGGAAAGGCACGGAAGGCCATTTCAGGGGCTAAACCCCATAAGCCATAACCCTTTTTCCGCTTTTATTTTTTATGCCTGACATCCGGAATCAGGGGATTATTATTGTTTCAATAGAATTTTCTTTATGTGCTCCCTGTAATTTCTTGAAACAGGCAGTCTGTATCCGTCAATTCCCAGCAAATTACCTTCTAACAAGGTCACTTTGTCTATGTTAACCACAAAGGATTTATGAATCTGAACAAAATTGCGCTTGGGTAATTCCTGAATAAAGGAGCTTAATTTCGTGTGGGCAATGAATTTATTTTCTGCAGTTGTTATAGAAATATAATTTTCCATTCCTTCAACAAACAGAATGTCCTCAAACCGCACTTTCTCGTACTTTTTGCTTGTTTTTACAAAAATAGAATCGGGGAGTGAATTATCCGTTTTTTCCTTTTCAAACCGGTCATAAACCTTATTCACCGCTTTCATAAAACGCTCGAAAGAAACAGGTTTCAGCAAATAATCGGCAACATCCAGTTCGTAGCCTTTCAGTGCATATTGTTCATACGCGCTTACAATAATAATTTTTGGGGGACGGGTAATTCCTGAAAGAAATTCAACACCGGAGAGATAAGGCATTTCAATGTCTAAAAAAATCAAATCGACGGCCTGCTCTTTCAGCACATTACCCAGCTGGATGGCATCTTCGCATACCGCTACCATCTCCAGAAAGTCGATTTTTTCGATATAGCCCTGCAAGCCTTTTCGGGCCATGGGTTCGTCGTCAGTGATAATGCATCGCAACTTTAACATTCTATTTTCAGATTAGCAATGAATGAATGATTCGTTTTCCTGGTATCGAAAAAGTATTTTCCCGGATAGAGTAAATCGAGCCTCCGGCGTAAATTCTCAAGACCTATGCCGGCAGCCTTTTTATTAGTTGACTGCTGAATTTGGGGAATGGCGTTTTCTACCACAAAACTCAAACCGTCTTGTTGCAAACGGGCTTCTATTTTTATCCAGTACGCTCCGCCGACGTATTTGTAAGCATTTTCAACCAAAGGAAACATCAGCAAAGGATGAATTTTCCGGTCACTCAGGTTCGGGTCGAAACTGGCAGTCAGTTGAAACGATTCATTCATTCGTACTTTTTGAAACTCAATATAATTACGAATAAAATTAAACTCCTGTTCTATGCTGACGGTTTGGTTGATGTCGTAAAGCTGATAACGCAACAGGTCAGAAAGCAGTTCGATGGATTTTCGCGGGGCCTCGTTGTTCTCATCAATCTGAAAATAAATGGCATTGAGTGCGTTGAAAAGGAAATGGGGATGAAACTGGGCTTTCAGGAATTTCAATTCGGTTTCCATTTGTGTATTCCTGATTTGTTGGGTCAGTATTTTCTGATCGACATAACCCTGCAGCAAATCGCCACCTCTGAAAATGGAATAATAAATAATGATAAGCAAGGTCATTGACACTTCGGCGATAACGATGTCATTGGTTGTTACAGGAGAGTCTGTCATATAATGAATACCATAGAGAATCGGGAGGGTTAGCACGATGCCGAACATCATCATCATCAGATATTCGAACACCAAATGCCGTATCGACATTTCTTTTGCACTCTTATTGCGCTTGACAAACTGCTGCAAAAAATATTCAAGACCAAACGAAATAATAATGATGGAAACAAATTCGATGATATTGACCGACAGAGGTCGCTGCCAGAATTTGTAATCCCGGGGAACATCGTTGATAATACGAATGGTTGCCAGGACGGTTGTTCCAAAAATTATGGGTGAAATCCAGAACCATTTATTATTACGTTTCATAAATGATCGATTTATATGTTACAAAGATATTCGTTTGGAGTCAATACTCTTTTTGTCTCCGGTCTTTTTTACATCGCTCCCCTTTTTGAAACGCCAGGTAAAAGAAATCCCTAAAACTGTATGGTCGTCAAACTCGTTGGTGGTTACATTTCCTCCGCTAATAACTCCTTGTATGCGTGTGTGGTTAGAGTGGAACCAGTCGTTCGAAAAGATGCTGAGGGTGGCTTTCCTGTTGAAGAGATTTTTTTGAACACCTCCTGAAATCTGCCATACCGGCAGAAGGTCAATTTGCCCGTTCGCCATCCGGCTGTTATAAAAACCACTCACTTCGCCCGACCATCCCCACGGCAGATTCACACGGTTTTGAACTCCCACCTGAAAGGAAAAATCTTTATTCCTGAGTTTCGAACCGTTTTCAACCCACTGGTAATTATTTTGTACCAGTTCCAAGTGAAGGCTCGTCTGCAACCAATGCGTAAGCGATAACTGCGCCATATCACCCTGTATCCCATACGAATTGTACGACGACATGTTCGTAGGCATAACAAGAACACGTCGTGTTCCCGGCTGTACAAAATACGACTTGATGATGGCATGGCGGGTATGGGTATAAAACACGCTAAACCTGTAAGCTTTACGGATGGTGTAAGAAAAAATGAACCGGCTGGTGAACTGAGGTTTTAAATCCGGGTTTCCTTCTTCGTAGGTATAATTGTCGAAGATATAAACAAAAGGGTTCAGGTCTCTGTAATTGGGGCGATCGATGCGTTTGTCATAGGTGAGGCTGATGGCATGGATGTCGGATAATTTCCAGCTCAACAACAAATTCGGGAAGAAATCAGTGTACGACTGGTTCACGGAATCCGCTTTTACGTTTGTGTTTTCAACGCGCACTCCGACTACGGCAGTTAACGCATTTTTTTTCACCTTACTGCTCACATACAGCGCATTGATATTTTCATTGTAATGAAAAGTGGTGCTCAGTGCCGGATCATTTATCCATTGTCCGTTCTGTTTATTTTCATTGTCGGAAGCATCGCTGATGTTTACAAAATCGCTTTTTGCCCCGGCATCAAAACGCCAGATGTTACTTACCGGATAAGCCAGATCCACACGACCCGAATACATTTTGATGAAACCTGCTTTTAGTGCCTGCGAAACATCCTCAGAGGAAAGGCCCGAAACTCTTGTCATCACATCTTTGTGAAACTGGTTTTCGTTAACCGAATAATACAGCCTGTCTATCGATGCCGAAATTTCCTTTCCCGTCGAATCAAATTTGTGTTGTATGTATAAAGAAGAAGTCAGGTTTTTTCTGTTCTCGTCGTTGTTCGTCATCGAATGAATGGTAGAATCACTTTCTGTTGTCAATGTATGAAAAAGCGAATGGATTGTGCCATTTTCTATTTTGTTTGTGCTGCTTCCTCTTACGGCCACTCCCATTGTGGTTTTTGGGTCGGCATAAAAATCAACACTGAAATTAAAGTAGTGAGATTTATAGGTTCGTTTACGATAGGAGTCCTGATCAAAAAAGATCAGCGGTTCGGTCGCTGTGCCGGAGAAGTCTCGTTTAATAGCCACATCAATATAATTGCTTCCCTGATAGTAACCATACATGGCGTTCATATTCCACTTGTTTTTCCGGTAACCAAAGGCAATGTTGTTGTTGGCCCGTCCGTATTTTCCCTTTTCATAACTGGTGTTAACATTCAGGTTGTATCCCAAGGAATTGGTCTTTTGGGTGCTGATATCAATGATTCCGGCGTTTCCTGCCGCTTCATATTTTGCGGACGGATGATTAATTAACTCGATTTTTTTAAGCGAACTGGCAGGAAGCGACATCAGGTAATTTACCAGATCGGTTCCGCTCAGATAGGTGTTTTTTCCGTCAATCAGCACTTTCACCCCTGATTTACCGTTTAGATATAACGAGCCGTCGCTGTTGATAATAACACCGGGCAAGTTTTTCAATACCGAATAAGCGTTTCCCGAAGAAGTTATGGGCGACAAGGCCGGATACACCGTGGTTTTCTCAGCCGTCACCTGAATAGTTGTTTGTTTTGCAACTATATTGACTTCGTTTATTTGAGTTGCATCGGGGCGAAGGGTTATCTTCATGTTGTTTTCAGGAGCTACTTCCAAAGTGGAATAACCCATATAGGAAATCTTCAACGATTTTGTACTGGCAGGAATTTCTAATTGAAACACTCCGTCTAAGTTACTGGTGGTTCCAATGGTTGTTCCCGGGATGTATACATTTGCGCCCACGATGGATTCGCCTGCTTTGTCAATGATTTTTCCCTGAATAGTTTTAGTCATTTTTGATTTCGGTGGAGAATCGGATTCCGAAATGTGTTTTAAACTTTGCTGATTTGAATTTTGGGTTCTATCTTGCCCCCACAACTGTGAAAGACAAAAGCACTGAATCACAAAAACGATTAAAATAAATCTTTTCATACTTCAATTTTTGATGCAAAGTATGTTAGCTTCAAAGTGAATATGAAATTATTTTGACCACCTGCATGATTTCCTTGGTCAAATGCATATTTTATTTATATCTCTTATGGCGGTGAAAAACACTCTTCCTGGAAAATGGTTTTGTGTGACGACAAGCGTATTCTTTCGAGATGATTCGATCCTTATATTATGATGATTGTCTGATTTTAAACTGTTATTGACAGTTTTGCGGTAAGAAATCCTTGCGCATTTCGGAGCACAAAGTCAGATTTTATGCTACGAAGTACCAGCTAAAAATCGGTCAGCAAGCGCCTGGTCAGGCTGCTGATTGCTATTTGTTGTCAGGCCCATCAAGGAATCGCAGGGCTGTTGAGGTGAATGGAACCGTGGGATCGTAAACAGGAACGTGGTCGCCGCCAGGAATAATCCATAGCTCAGCATTTGGTATGGAACGGTAGAGATTTACAGGAATTTCAACGGGAAACAGACTATCCCCAGCCCCATCGCCATGAACGATGAACGTATGTTGTTTTCATATAGGTTATTCTCTTGTTATAGATTACTCATCAAAAAAAGTAACTATTCCCGTCTCAACGCTATAAAGGCCACCTGTTATTATAATATCTCCGTTGTTTTCCAGATTTCGTATAATTGAACTTTGTTCACGAATCTGTCTTATGGTTTGTCTGACATTGTTAATAGATACTTTAGTTACAAAGTCGGCATTATCTCCGTTTCTTTCTTTGATAATGGTGACCTCACTTTCAATAGCCGGCTTAATTTTCTTCAGCAAAGTCGTAATATGTCCGATTTCCTGATTATTGCATGCACTGATAACAGCCCCGCAGTTTGTATGTCCGAGAACAACTATAAGTTTTGATTTTGCAATGTTACAGGCATATTCCATGCTTCCCAGAATATCGTCGTTCACGATATTGCCGGCAATCCGTATACTGAAAATATCACCCAGGCCCTGATCGAAAATTAGTTCAGCCGATGTTCTGGAATCAATACAACTTAATATGGCTGCAAACGGAAATTGCCCTTCTGAGGTTTGATTTACCTGTTTGAGTAGATTTCTATCTGCTTTAAGGTTGTTTACAAAACGAAGGTTTCCTTCTTTTAAAAATTCTAAAGCAATTTGGGGAGTTATTTTCTCCTGAGATTCTTTGGTATGTGCCCACATAATTTTTTAATTCGATGAGTTGTTGTATTGATACGCCGCTTTTTTTACCCTGTCCATGATAGCAATTCCCAATCCTTTTTCTTCAACAGGTTCAATGTAAATAGTTTTTACACTTTCGTCTTCTTCCATCTCATGAAGTGAGGCAAACAAGTTGGCGGTAATCTCAATTTTATTGAAAGTTTGAGATGTATAAATCACTTTCTGCGCGGTGTAAAGGGAATTATTCCCGCCATGCAAAATCAGCCCGGAGTATTCGGGTAAATTCCTGATTGAATCGTTTAAAATATACAGCGGTTTTTTAGGAGAATAGTGGCTTTTAAGCAAGCCAGGAGAAACCAATTTCCCCGGTTTTGAATTGTTGAAAACAAACGTGTTTGGCAGTGCGTTTTCAATATCTTCCAGTGTAATAAATCCGGGGCGTAATAGCTGACAGGTGTCACCTTCAATAGAAACGATGGTAGATTCTATCCCTACGGAAGTATTGCCTCCATCCAGAATGTAATCGACATCGGGTAGTTGCTTTTTTACGTGAGATGCATTTACCGGACTCAGTTGCCCAAACTTATTGGCACTGGGAGCGGCTATCGGACAATTCGATTTTCTTATCAAATCCAGAGCAATAGGGTTGTTCGGCATGCGAATGCCTACAGTATCAAGCCCCGAAGACACAATGTCAGGAACAATGGAACTTTTGGGCAGCACGATGGTTAAGGGGCCGGGCCAAAAATGCTTTACCAAACGCATCACATTCTCACTAACATCTGTAGATAAAGTTTTAAGGTCGTCGAAAGAAGCAATATGTACAATCAAAGGGTCGAATGTCGGACGTTCTTTAAGCTCAAAAATTTTAGCGACAGCAAAAGGGTTAAGTGCATTTGCACCTAATCCGTAAACTGTTTCGGTCGGAAAAGCCACCAGTCCGCCATTTTTAATGATTTGAGCGGCTTCGTCAATACTGTTATTTTTCATTTACCAAATTATTATTGGCTTCTTATAATTCATTTTGTTGCCCTGAAATTCAACCATTCACTTTTGGATTTCAGGGTTTGATAAGCCCGGAATTTTTGTTGCAGACAGGGTTGCATTCTCCTGACTAAAAACGGTTAAAGGAGCAACCCCCGATGGTTGTTTAATATAACTTATGCCATCAATTAATGTCCTGTCTCTATCCAAAAAAAACCGCAGGATGCTTTGTTATTCCGAAAAAGAATTTCAACGGCAAAGATAATGTTTTACTTAATTTATGAAGTAAAACTTAATTTACTTAGAAAATTAATAGGAAGGTGGTGACTGTACCCAAATCATTTCACTTACGCCATCGAAGTAGTTGACGGCATTGAATTGAGATTTGGCGTTAAAGTAAATATTATCGCCCGGTTTGAGTACATAGCTTTTCCCGTCTAAGTCGAACCGGACTTCACCTGAAAGGACATAAGAGAATATCTGGCCAAAAGCAGAGGCAAAAAAACCATCAATTGCGGATGCTTTTGAAAATCTTACCAGATAAGTATCCATTTGTTTATTTGCATCGTGATGAGAAAGAAGATAGAACAAAGTTCCGGACTTATTTTGTTCAATAAATTTGATGTCGGATTTATATACTACCGGATTATTTGCCAATGAATCATTTTCGCCAATGAGCTCTCCAACAGTGGTGTGCAGTTTATCGGCTATGGATTTTAAAGTTAAAATAGACGGGAATGATTTAGCCTTCTCAATTTGAGAAAGCGCACTCGGGCTTATGCCGACTTTTTCTGCTAACTCGTTAAGTTGCAAGTTTAACTGTTCTCTTCTTTTCTTTATTCTTTCTCCAATTCTATTCATACAGTGTTAAAAGTAAGAATCACAAAGATATAATTTAATTATTTAAGTAATACTTAATTTCTGGGCTTTAAAATGTGTTGTTTTGTGGGTGAGATTTTCTTTCTTTTCCAGCTTTCGCATTGGCTTAATCTTGATTCCTGTGTCTTTTATCTTGATTTTCAGTCCCTCTGTTGCCGTGTCCCTCTGTCACTTTCTCCGGCTTTCGCATTGGCTTGTTTCTTGATTCTTGTTTCTTTTATCTTGATGTTTTCCGCCCCCTAACACCCACTCAACCCCCACTTTCCTCCCAGCTTCCTCCGACCGATGTCCGACGGTCGTCGGACTTGTGTCGGACCTGTGTCGGACCTATGTCGGACCTGTGTCGGAGGTGGGTAGTACAAGTGCCTTGTTTTCAGTTAAATATTCGGTTTTAAATGAATATGTTTCTAATAATCAATGAAAAGCAGTTTTGTTGTTTTCATTCTTCACGTCTGATATTTGGGTAGTTGCATATTTCAAAGAAGAATTTAACTTTGATCCCTTGGTTGTTTATTTTTCACTAATTAAATATTTGTAAGGGATGAAACCTAAAGTTAAACGTTTGTTTTTTGGTCTTTTGGCCGGTTTACTTTTATTTTTTGTTGCTACTCCTTCTTTTGCCCAGGAACCTTTTTCGGTAAAAGACAATTATAACAAAGCAGAATACCAGATTCCCATGCGCGACGGCGTGAAGCTTTATACCATTGTTTACACTCCGAAGGATACAACTGTAAAGTATCCGATTCTTTTATGGCGTACTCCCTATTCCTGCGGCCCTTATGGACCGGGAAAATACCGCCGGCTTCCTGAGCTTCTGGCAAAGGAAAAGTTCATTTTTGTTTATCAGGATGTGAGAGGCAGATTCATGTCAGGCGGAACATTTGTCAACATGCGTCCTTACATAGAAAATAAAACGAGCAACAAGCAGGTGGACGAAAGCAGTGATGCTTATGATACCGAAGATTGGCTTGTTAAGCACGTTAAAGATAATAATGGAAAAATCGGAATATTCGGAATTTCCTACCCCGGGTTTTATGCAGCCATGGCTTGTATTGATGCCAATCCGGCTTTGAAAGCCGCTTCACCACAGGCACCGATTTCCAACTGGTTTATCGACGATGATTTTCACCGTCACGGCGCGTTTGTGCTGCCCATGTTTTTCAATTTTTACCAGACTTTCGGAGTGAAACGCGACAGCCTTACCAAAGAGTGGCCCAAAAGAATGTCTTATGCTTCACCGGATGCTTATGACTTTTTCCTGGGTTTGGAGCCTTTATCAAAAATTGACAAGAAATATTTCCACGGTCAGATTGCTTTTTGGGAAGACTTTAAAAAACATCCCAATTATGATTCTTTCTGGCAAAGGCGCAATACGCTCCCTCATTTTCATAAAGTGAAACCCGCTGTCATGACCGTGGGTGGTTGGTTCGACAGTGAAGATTTCTATGGAACCATTCATACTTATGAAACCATCCGGAAAAATAATCCTGACGGTAATGATTACCTTGTGATTGGTCCCTGGCCACATGGATGGTGGGCGGGAACACCCGGATACAGAGTCGGCCAGTTAACATATGGTTCTAATACCGGAGACTACTACAGGCAAAATATGCAGTTGCCCTTTTTTAAATATTATCTGAAAGGGGAGGGCAGTTTTAATCAGTCAGAAGCCACTATGTTCAATACCGGAACATTGAAATGGGAATCTTTCAGTCAATGGCCACCCAAAGCAGATCAAAAAGAAAGTCTCTATTTGTCTGATGATCATGCGTTGGTTTGGAACCACCCCGATGCAGATCATCCCGGTCATAATGAATATATCAGCAATCCATGGAAGCCGGTTCCCTATACCGACCAGGAGATAGACTCAAGACAAATGTATTACCACGGCTGGTTGAACGGTGATCAGCGTTTTGCTTCCACCAGGCCGGATGTGCTCGTTTATACCACACCTGTCTTGACAAAAGACGTAACCCTGGCCGGGCCTCTTTTGGCGGATCTTTTCGTTTCCACAACCGGTACCGATGCCGACTGGGTAGTAAAAATTATTGATGTTTATCCGGATAGTGCCGCCAATCCGGAGCCTAACCCTGACCACATAAAAATGGGAGGTTTTCAGGCACTGGTCCGCCTGGATATTATGAGAGGAAAATACAGGAACAGTTACGAACATCCGGAGCCTTTTGTCCCGGGAAAAGTTACAGAGGTTAAACTTCCCTTACAGGATGTATTTCACACTTTTAAAAAGGGGCATAAAATCATGATCCAGATCCAAAGCAGCTGTTTCCCGTTCTTTGATATTAATCCTCAGACCTTTTGTGATATTTATACAGCAAAGAAAAAAGATTTTATTAAGGCCACACAGAAGGTCTATTTCTCAAAAGAGTTTCCTTCAAGAATTGAAATGGATGTGTTGAAGTAAATAGGACACTGATCTGACTGATTGTTATGATTAGAAAGTTATGAGGCTGATCATGTTTTTCAATTAGATTAGTGTGATATCTGTCTTTGATTTTCCAGCATGACCCCCTAGCCCCCTATAGGGGGAACCCCATCCGCAGGTCTTTGGAATTGAAGAATGTGTGCGGTAGCTCGCCCCTTTAGGGGTTGGGGGCGGGAAGGTTATTTTAACGAATTTATTACGATTAAAAAGATCAGTAAAAATCATAACAATCAGTCAGATCAGTGTACTATTCCGGGTTCTGTTCCCGGATAATTTTACCGCTTTCAGTGCGGTCGAATTTTTCAAGAAAAAGGATCTCTTTGGGAATTTCAAACCCTGTAAGTTTGGTTTTTATCAACTCCTGAAGTTTATGAATGTCGCTATCCTTTGGTATTTTGGATTCAATGAACAATACCAGTTTTTCCCCGAGATTGGGATCAGGCAGGGAGCCTACAAAAAAAGGTTGTGATAGTATGGTGCTAAGCTTGTGTTCAATTTGCTCCGGAAAGAGTTTCACACCGCCACTGTTTATTACATGATCTTTTCTGCCTAAAACACTAAATCCGCCGTCTGCTTGTAGTTCTACAATATCGTTGGTAACAAGATTAAAAACTCCAAGATGCTGAGCATCTATGACAAGACATTCTTCAGTATTCTTTTCTATATGGACACCCGGCATAGGATAGAAAAAGTCACTTCGGTCGGTTCCGTTTATCTTTCTCAGGGCAATATGGCTCATGGTTTCTGTCATGCCATAAGTATGCCAGATAGGCGCTTCCAGCTTCTGCGATTTCTCTTCCAAAGCTTGCGGTACCGGGCCTCCGCCAAGAATGATTTTATTAATTCTTTTCAGAAAGGCCATTCCCGTTCCGGTTTCCATCAACTTGCCAAGCTGAGCCGGAGTAAATGCTGCAAAGTCCAGGTAAGGTGTCCAGGGACTTACAGGATTCAAAGAAGGAGGTACACAATATAAATCCATTTTTCCTATAAAGGCGCGCACCAACATCATTTTGGCTGCAATGTAAGAGATGGGCAGACATAATAAAGCCGTAGCTCCCGGTTCCACACCCAGAAAGTCCAGCGTTGCTTTAGCGCTGACTTCCATATATTTTTTCTGAAGCTCAATTTTCTTGGGAATTCCAGTAGAGCCGGATGTTTGAGCATTAATGATTTCAGATTCAGATAACCAGTCGATAAGAAAATGCAGCAAATCGTCTTTCCAGGGTGCCGGAGAGGCGTTTAGTTGAAAATGCATGTTGGCGTAGTTCAGTAACCATTCTTCATCAAAGGCACCGATGTTTAAACGTAGGATTTCTTTTTCTTTAGCCATAGATTTCACTTAAGTCCCACTTTCCGGCAGGATCAAAATTTAACTTTGCGTTTGATATAAACAGAGGAGAAGGAATGTTGTTGGTGAAGAGTTGTCCGGTACCCAATCCTTGCGGTGTAGGATTTTTCAACAAAGCGGTCCATTGTGCGATGGCATTTAGACCGATATTACCTTCCAGTGCTGAAGTAACCCACCAGCCTGTCTTGTTGAATTCGGCTTCTTCTATAAAGATTTCCGAAAGCTTAAATCCGCCTAAAAGACTGGGTTTTAAAATTATATGCTGCGGTTGGATGTGGTGCAACATAGCTCTTATTTCTGATCTCTTTTTCAAACCAATAAGATCTTCATCCAAGGCAATTGGAACCGGCGTTGATTCACAAAGTTTTGCCATTTCATCCCAATGACGTTGTTTGATAGGTTGCTCAATGGAATGAATTGCCAGCTCCGCAAGCCGTTTGAGCTTTTCCATCGCATCTTCAGGTGAAAAAGCTCCGTTGGCATCCACACGAAGTTCCAGTTCCTTTTCACTGAATTGTTCTCTGATGGAGTGAAGCAGCGCCAGCTCAGTATCAAAATCAATGGCTCCGATTTTTAGTTTAATACAACGAAATCCGGCATCGATCTTTTCCCTGATTTGCTGTTGCATAAAATCTTTATTTCCCATCCAAATCAGTCCGTTGATTGGAATTCCTTCCTGTCCGCTTGTAAATTTTGAAGGGAATAAAATGCGTTGCCCGCCGGACTTTAAATCTGCCAGTGCAGCTTCGAGTCCAAACCGGATAGAAGGAAAATCTTTCAAGCCTTCTTCAATCCAGGTTTCAGTGGGCTCAGGATGCTTCTGTATCTCACTCAGAATCTTTTCATAACTTTCCCATGGATCAGGACTTAGTCCTTTGATCGTGCTGCATTCACCGATTCCTTTGACCTCCGGCTGCTCACTGTCCCAAACCATCAAATGGTAAGAAGTGCGATGGTTTAAAACCCCGCGTGAAGTTCCTGCCGGACGTTTGAAGTTGAAAACGTGTTTCTTATAGGAAATTTGAAGCATGATTTTGTTTTGGTAAAATTAAAAATAATAACGGTTTGAAAGGGGACTTTAGCTTGGGGTTTAGTGATAGCAATTAGTTATCTTATAGAAATGTAATATTGCTCTTTATGTTGTTTTAAAAACAAGGAGTTATAAAT
>JACZJI010000081.1 GCA_014860665.1 Bacteroidales bacterium
TCCTAATATCGAATAAAAAAATTCACTTTAATTTAAAAAAGTCATTATGAAAAAAGTGTTATTTGCCATGGCTGTCGTAGTTATGGCTGTGTTTATGGGTGGTTGTGCAAAAGTACCCCAAGCTGAGTTAGATGCTACAAATGCTGCTATTGAAAAAGCAAAAGCTGCTGAAGCTAACGTTTATCTTGCTCCTGCTTTTAACTCTGTTATGGATTCATTAAATGCTATTAATGCTGAGATTGAAGCCAACAAGGGAAAATTATTCAAAAACTTCTCTGATGTAAAAGTTAAGTTGTCTGCTCTGGAAAACGAAGCCAACGGATTGGTTTCAAAAACAGAAGCCAGAAAAGACAGCATCAAGGGAGAAGTTAATGCTACGTTGTCCCAACTTCAGGCTATTTCAGCTGAAAATGAAACTTTGGTGAAAAAAGCACCCCGCGGTAAGGAAGGCAAAGCTGCCATCGAAGCTATTGAAAGCGAAATGGCTACTATTACCACCGCTACTGCAGCAATTCCGGAGTTAGTGAAAAACGGTAATTTGCTGGATGCTCAGACCAAGGTTAAAGCTGCTTATACTCAGGCAACATCTATCAATGAAGAATTGAAGACTGCTATTGAGAAATACACAGCAAAACAACACCGTCCGGTGATGCATCGTACAACGAAAAAAAATCCGGTTTCACATCGCCCCAAACGTAAATAAGAATCTCATAGGATTTATTAAAACTGCCGGGGTAATTCCCGGCAGTTTTTCACTATGAAAATGAAAAAACGCACCAGATACTTCCTTACCATATTGGGAGTTATCTTTTTTTCTACAGGCGGATATTTCATCTATAAATATCTGACAGTCCAGACCCCTGAGACTGAAATGAAAAGGGCCGTTAAAGCCCTGGCGGATGCCAAAAAATCAGAAGCTACTGTTTTTGCTGCTGAGAAATTTGCTGAAGCGAAGTCGGAGTTTGGAATGGCCATGGATGAATGGGAATTTCAAAATAAACAGATTTTCATCCATCGGAACTACCATAAAACTATCACTCTCGCAAAAAAAACTGTTGAGCTTTGTAATGAAGCCACAAAAAAAGCAGGTGAGGAAAAGGATTCTGTAAAAAACAGGATGATTCATCTTCTGCCGAGTATCGAGCAAAAGATCAATTATTTTGAAAAATATTACAAAAATCTTCCGCTCACGAAATCTACTTTTAATGCTTACAGCAACTCGAAATTAAAATATCAGGAAGCTACAAACAGCTTTCAGCAATCCAAGATTTATGAAGCTCTGACACAGGCCGGGGAAGCCGAAAGCCTCATTAATCAAGCATCGGCAAAAGCAAAGCTGTTGCTTGAAGATTATTTTCGCGATTATCATCTGTGGCTGAAAAATGCAAGGCTTGCCAGAAGTCTTTCTTCGAGAGGGCAAACTGTAATTCTGGTTGATAAACTGGCAGCAACCTGTTCGGTACTAAAGTCAGGGAAAACCCTGGAAACATTTCATGCTGAATTCGGTCAGAACTGGACGGGAGACAAAATCAGAAGAGGTGACAAAGCAACACCTGAAGGGGTCTACAAAATAATCCGGAAAAAGGACCACGGAAATACCAAATATTATAAATCTCTTCTCCTGAATTATCCTAATAATGAAGACAAAGCCCGGTTCACGGCTTTGATCAAAAAAGGGAACATCCCAAAAAACTCAAAAATCGGAAGCCTTATTGAAATTCACGGTGACGGAGGCAAAGGCGTTTCATGGACTGATGGCTGCATTGCCCTTTCCAACGCTGATATGGACAAAGTTTTTCAACAATGCAGAGTCTCTACACCCGTGATAATCATAGGCTCTGAAAGAACTTTAAACGAATATCTCAAATAACTTACAGATGAAAAACAATGAGACCATATTAAAGATTTATCTGTATGTAGCAGCTGCAACACTTTCAATTCTGATACTATTATCAGTAATTGGTTTTGGTGTACCGGCATTACAATACCATGAGTTCACCCACGAACTAAAAGCAGAGAGTCTGGCCGATAAGGGAAACGAAAAACCCGAAAGTCAGGAAGGGGTAAAAAAACAAATTTCTGCCTTAAAATTAAAGCTTGAAAATCTGAGCCCGGGCAAACAATATCTGGTCATCAACTCCACAGATAATACTTTTAAATTCTATAGAAACGGGCAGTTGGTCCGTAAGGGAATTTGTTCAACAGGAAGTTATATCGAACTTAAGGTTGACAAAAATAAAACCTACCGTTTCAGAACTCCGAAAGGTGTTTTTACCATCAAAAACAAGATTGTCGACCCTGTCTGGAAAAAACCTGACTGGGCTTTTATTGAAGATGGGGTACCCATTCCTCCTGCCAATGATAATTCCAGGTTTCAATATGGTGTTCTGGGGGATTATGCCCTAAATCTTGGAAACGGATATTTAATTCACGGAACACTTTATCAGCGCTTCCTGGGACTGTCGGTTACTCACGGCTGTATTCGGATGGATGACGATGATCTAAAATTTGTTTATGAAAATCTTCCTGTAGGTGCTAAAGTTTTTATTTACTGATATGAAACTCAAACAAATTTCCAATCGGCCTTCCTTTAAGATACCTGTGATTATAGGTTCTATTCTGATCGGAATTGCCGTAATACTTTCGGTTTTATCCCTGACGCTCTCATTTTCTAACGCAAAAAACAGCGCTCTTACTTTAAAATCCTTTCAAAACAAAGACCGGATAATACCTACCCGATATAGTTCTGAAATGCTGGGCTTGTGGAAGGAAAAATTGTGGCTACAAAATCAATTGCTGGTCAGCAAGGAAGATTCCATGAACCTGAGTATTGATTTGCAGGACAGTTTGGTGCAGCTCCGGTTTAAAGGGCTGACGCTGGTAAAAAGTAAGATGAGCCTGATCCTGCCACGAAATTTTTTGCAGAACATCGATGTCAACACTTACGGGAAATTGTTTGGAAGTCCTTCGATCATCGTTTCGGGGTATTCCAACATTGCAAAAAAGCCTTATCATCGTGTCAACATCGCCAATGCCGGCGATACCACTGCTTTTCTGAAAAAAGTAAAACCTCGAATGTTTTCGTGGAGTTTCACTACCGACCACAAAATTCGTGTTGTAATTCACGGTTATGATTCGCTGGAAACCAACCTTCATCCGCGAAGGGACATGTTGAAATTTCGTTTTAAAAATTTAATAACGAAACCTTCTGATTCTTTTACACCAACCTTGTTTATCTGGATAAACAACAAAGAAGCAATTGATATTTACCGTGCCCTTCCCGAAAAGGCGAAAGTCATTTTTATAAACTAAGCACTTGTTCAGATATCCTTTGAAAGACACCTAAAATCCGGGGAAACAGCATTTTTTGTCCATTTTTCACGGCTCAAGCAAAAATTTTTCTAAATTGGACAAAATTTTCCCAACATGAAGAAATTCTTAAAAACTGTCGGATTAATCATTCTGGCAGCAGCTATTATTTTCGGGGGATTTCTTGCTTATATTACCATTACAGACTATCGCCCTGCTAAAATTATCGACCTGATGTCAGGAAAGAAAACACTGACAATTCAACCCATTGTAAAAGACACTTTTAATTTCATGACCTGGAATATTGGTTATGCCGGATTGGGTGCCGGTATGGACTTCTTTTATGATGGAGGAACTAAGGTACGGCCTACAAAAAAGATGGTCGAACAATACCTGAAAGGAATTGAACAGTTTGTCAGCACGCATGACTCTATCGACTTCTGGTATATCCAGGAAGTTGATGAGCTTTCTCGCAGAAGCTATTATTTTGACGAAGTAAAAGACATCAGTGAAGCAAAAAAGGGTAGCCACGCCATTTTTGCGTTGAATTATGATTGTCCATTTGTTCCGGTGCCCATGAATAACCCGATGGGAGAAGTAAAAAGCGGACTGATGACTTTTACGAATCTGCCTTATACCCAAGCAACCCGTTATGCTTATCCACTTATCGCACCCTGGCCCGACAAACTCTTTTTACTGGACCGATGCTTTATTTTGATGCGTTTTCCG
Source organism: Bacteroidales bacterium (assembly GCA_014860665.1). Taxonomy (GTDB): domain Bacteria; phylum Bacteroidota; class Bacteroidia; order Bacteroidales; family F082; genus Sulfidibacterium. The sequence goes on from JACZJI010000081.1 coordinate 4,039, forward strand.
CTTGAAAACGGAAAGGATCTGGTCATCATGAATACGCATAATTCCGCTTATATTTACGATAGTCTGCTTCGTGTAAAAGAACTGAATGTGTTGAAAACAAAAATGCTGGAAGAATACAATAAAGGTAATTATGTAATTGCCGGGGGTGACTGGAATGCCAATCCTCCCGATTTTAAACCGGAAGGTAATTATGATGGAAACAGTTTTGTTCCCACGAAAGTACAGATGAGCGACAAGACATTCCCGTCGACATGGCATTGGGCTGTTGATGCTACAGCGCCCACCAACCGGGAAAATAATAAACCTTTTGTAAGAGGAGAAAACGGAACAACGAACATCGATTATTTTATTCTTTCACCAAATGTTAAATTGCTCAAAGTAAAAACTATCGACTTAAATTTTGAAAATAGCGATCACAATCCGGTTTATATGAAAGTGGCGCTTGAACAAAATTAACAAACAAGAGTTTTTTCATTTATTTTTTTACTTTTGCAGCGCTTTTTTGAAACTTTAAATCATCGTCATGAGCGAACCAATTGTAAGTATCTTTTCAGGTCGAGCAAGTCGCTATTTAGCGGAAAAAATTGTAAGTGCATACGGTACCACCTTAGGAAAATCTGAGGTAATCAAATTCTCTGACGGTGAGTTTCAAACTTCATATGAAGAAAATATCAGAGGTCGCGATGTCTTTATTATTCAGTCAACAGTTCCTCCCGCCGATAATATCTGGGAGCTTCTGATGATGATTGATGCAGCAAAAAGGGCTTCGGCAAGAAAAATCGTTGCAGTGATTCCTTATTTCGGATACGCAAGACAAGACAGAAAAGACAAACCCCGTGTTTCCATAGGAGCAAAAATGGTTACCAATTTGCTTACCTCTACAGGTATCGACAGGTTAATTACACTTGATCTGCATGCAGATCAAATTCAGGGATTCATGGATATTCCTGTCGACAACTTATATGCGTCAGTGATTTTTTATCCATACATACAAAGCCTGAAACTGAAAAACCTGATGATGGCATCGCCAGACACCGGTGGAACCAGAAGAGCCGCTTCTTACGCCAAAGCCTTGAATACGGGTTTTGCTATTTGCTATAAACAACGCACCAAACCCAATGTGGTTGAAAAAATGCAGTTGATTGGAGACGTTTCTGGAAAAGATGTTGTTTTAGTGGATGATATCATTGACACTGCAGGAACCATCACAAAAGCAGCCGAAGTGATCATGGAAAAAGGTGCTAACAGCGTAAGAGCGTTGGTAACACACCCTATTTTTTCAGGCAAAGCTTATGAAATAATTGGTAAATCACCTTTCAAAGAAGTAATCGTTTCGGATACTATTCCTATAAAAGAGAATCCCGACAATAAGATAAAAGTAATCTCAACTGCCAATCTGTTTGCCGAAGTTATCAAGCGGGTTGAAAATTATGAATCTATCAGTTCCCTTTTTAATATCGGGGACCCTAATAACAAATAATCATTTTTAAATAATTAAGTTATGAACACAGTATCATTGAGCGGTTCTCTTCGCGAGAACGTAGGGAAAAAAGATGCTAAACTGCAGAGAAAGCTGGGAAAAGTTCCTTGTGTAATTTATGGTGGAAGTGAACAAAAACACTTCACTTTAGACCAGAAGGATTTTAAAAGCATTGTTTTTACTCCGGAAATTATCATTGCAAAAATCACTTTAGGTGACAAAACCTATGAAAGCATTTTGCAGGATATTCAGTATCACCCGGTTTCAGACGAAGTATTGCATGCAGATTTTCTGGAACTGAATCCTGAAAAACCGGTTACTATTGCATTACCTATTGAACTTAAGGGAACAGCCCCGGGAGTTGTTAAAGGGGGAAAATTACGTTTGAAAATGCGTAAACTCCGCGTAAAAGGTTTGATCCACACCATGCCTGAACATGTCGTTATTGACATTTCCAAGCTGGATGTAGGACGTACTATTAAAGTAAGAGACATTAAAAACACTGATCTTACTTTCCTTGAACCAGGCAACCTTGTTATCGTAAGCATTGCTGCTGCCCGTGGTGTTACAGCAGATGTTGAGGAAGAGCAAATCGAAGCTGAAGGCACAGAAGGCGGAGAAGAAAGCGCAGAATAATACTTTGCAGAATATTACAAAGGGATGGGGCAGTGCTTCATCCCTTTTATTTTTCCCCTATCTTTGATTAATTCATAAAACCATGAAATATCTAATAGTTGGTCTGGGAAATATTGGTGTTGAATATGCCAACACCCGTCACAACATTGGTTTTATTGTAGCCGATGCACTGGTGAATGCGCTGAATGGAAAATTTGAAACCGAACGGTTGGCGTCGGTGGCCTCGGTAAAATACAAAGGAAAAAGCCTGGTGGTGATCAAACCCACGACGTATATGAACCTGAGCGGAAAAGCCGTAAAATACTGGCTTGACAAGGAAAAAATCCCATTGGAAAACATGTTGGTCGTTGTGGATGATATTGCGTTGCCACTGGGAACATTGCGCATGCGCAAAAAAGGGGGAGCCGCAGGCCATAATGGGATATCAGATATTATCATGAAGCTTGTAACAGAATCTTTTCCTCGACTCCGTGTGGGAATTGGTGATGATTTCGCAAAAGGATACCAGGTAGATTTCGTACTCGGCCAATGGTCGCAGAAAGAAACAAATGTTATGATTCCTCGTGTGGAAAAAGCTGTTGAAATCATTCAAAGTTTTGTTGCTGCCGGGATCGACAATACCATGAATCTTTACAACAACAAATAAGACTGCTTTAAATAAATTAAAACATCCGGTTTTTCAAGTCTTTCGGGAGTTATAAACATTTTAAAAGCGAAACTGTTAAAAAATTTGTTTAAACAGATTATTATCAATAATTTTGCCGCCCAATTTACACAAGGTGAATAAGAATAGCGAGCTTATAATCCCGATTAAAGGACTAAGCATAGGTAATCATCACTACGATTTTGTAATAAGTGATTCGTTCTTTGAGAGTTTTGAGCCTCTTAATATCCGGGAAGGGAAGGTTGATTTGTTGCTGGAACTAGAAAAAGAATCCAGTTTAATGTCATTTCTCTTTCATTTCAACGGAAGCGTGAAACTGATGTGCGACCGATGCCTGGAGGATTATGATCAACCTGTGGAAGGAAACTTTCGCCTGATCGTAAAGTATGGAGAAGAGTTTCAGGAGATTTCTGATGAAATTATTGAAATTCCGTTCACAGAACATCGCATCGATTTGAGTCAGTATATTTATGAATACATTCAGTTGATGCTTCCCATGAAACATGTTCATCCAGACGATGAATTGGGAAACAGCACTTGTAAATCAGAGATGCTTGAGAAGCTCAATGAACTTTCGAAACCGGCAACCGATCCGAGATGGGATGCTTTATTAAAATTGAAGAAAAAGTAAAACAATATAAAACACTAGGAAAATGGCACATCCAAAAAGAAAGACATCAAAAACAAGAAGGGATAAAAGAAGAACACATTTAAAAGCAAATGCTCCCGTTTTAGCCACTTGTCCAACTACCGGTGCAGTTCATGTTTATCACAGAGCATATTATGTGGACGGTGATCTTTATTACAAAGGAAAACTGGTTTCTCAAGCTGCTGAAGCATAAGTCCCTGCTTAAGATATAATGGGGTAACCCCGGTTTACGCGACCAAGAATTTTGTGGCCTTTGTTTTTTGCAAACAACAAAGGCTTTTCTTTTTGACCATAACCAATCTGAGCAGAAAGACAAGACTTGTTGATATCGCGAATTTTGTAAAACAAAAGTAAATGCAAGACTTACCTGAATTTTCATCTGGTTTGTAAAGAAAATGATGCTATGCTCACACTGAATACGGTATCTTATTTCAAAAATGCTACTTTTGTCGCTTTCATAAACAAGAAAAGTTCATTATGACAAAAATCCGAGCAGCCATTACCGGCATACACGCATGGGTACCCGAAGATGTGCTCACCAACAGTGATCTTGAAAAGATGGTTGACACCACTGACGATTGGATCATTACCCGAACCGGAATTAAAGAAAGACATATTTTAAAGGAAGGAAAAGGCACTTCCGACATGGGAGTCGAAGCAGTGAAAGGTCTTCTGAAAAAGACCGGTACCAACCCCGATGAAATCGATCTGCTGATTTGCGCTACCGTGACTCCTGACATGCAGTTTCCTGCTACTGCCAACCTTATCTGCGATAAAGCAGGTATCAAAAATGCATTCAGCTATGATATGAATGCGGCCTGCTCCACTTTCATTTATGCACTGGTTACTGCCTCAAAATATGTGGAATCCGGTGAATACAAAAAAGTTGTAGTGGTGGGTGCTGATAAGATGTCCTCTATTGTAGACTATACCGACCGTGCCACTTGCGTAATTTTTGGTGATGGTGCCGGTGCTGTATTGCTGGAACCCACCAAGGATGAAGAAGGTGTTATGGACCACCGGTTTTACAGCGACGGCTCCGGTTGGATTCATTTACATCAAAAAGCAGGCGGTTCATTAAAACCGGCGTCCCATGCTACTGTTGATGCACGCGAACATTTTATTTACCAGGAAGGGCAGCCGGTATTCAAATTTGCTGTAACACGTATGGCGGATGTAGCTGCTGAGATCATGGAACGCAACAACCTGAAGTCGGAAGATGTTGCCTGGCTGGTGCCTCATCAGGCCAACCTGCGGATCATTGAAGCCACGGCAAAACGCATGGGCGTAGGAAAGGAAAAGGTCATGATCAATATTCAAAGGTACGGAAACACCACCAACGGGACCATCCCAATCTGTCTTTACGAATGGGAAAACCAATTGAAAAAAGGCGATAACGTAGTTTTGGCGGCTTTTGGCGGTGGATTCACCTGGGGCTCTGTTTATTTAAAATGGGCTTACGACGCAAAAAACCAGAAATAAAAATATTATTGATATAAAAAAACCTGCCGGAGTTGGCAGGTTTTTTTGTTTTTATCAGTATGTAAAATTCTCTCTCTAAAACAAGAAGTTCAGTCCCACATAAGTTCCAGATGTGCCATCCTGGGCATTCAAAGCCTGACCATGATCCACAGCAATGATAAAGTTCTGGTTCATGGCGATATGGAATCCCAAACCTGCGGAACTGTGAAGGCCGTCGGCGCCGGTACCGTTGTTTTTAAAGTAACTGGCATCTGTCAGGAAGGCGCCGTTGCCGGCCGTAATCGGGGCATTCTGAAGGACCGTTCCCGAGTCCAGGAAGGTGCTCAACGCCAGATAAAAATTCTGATTGATAAAGTGGAACTTTACAAATTTCCAGCGGAACTCTAAGTTGCCATAAGCCACCCCGTCACCAATAACCCGGTTACGCATGACACCACGTAAATTGGCGCTGCCGCCCAGACCCTCGTTGTAAGCTTTGGTAGAGCGTGCGTAAAACAACAGCGGCATGGCATAAAACGGTGTCTCCCCTCCTATATTGAACTGTGCTCCAAGACGATAAGCAAACGTCAGACGGTTCGGTACAATCGTAAAATACTGCCGGTGCGTAACGGACAGTTTCAGGAAACCGTTGTCCATGTTTGACAGGAATTTAGGCGCATACGCCAGCACCAGTTCCGTCCACATTCCTTTGTTGGGATTACCTTCGTTATCACGGCTGTCATATTCCAAAGCGCCTTTCAACACCGTAAACGTTCCGCCGCTCATCTGGCTTTGCGGGATCACGCCGTTTTGCACATAAAGGTCATATAAACCCGGTACATCCGGCAACACATCCGACCCGCTTTTTCCTTTGTTCAAAATACTCAAATCCACCGGTGCCACCTTGATGTCGTACAACCCGGCACCTACGATCCAATGAAATTTTTTATTGCTTTTAAAATATCCCATGAAATCGATCTTGGTACGGAAAAACTTGCGCTGGTAGCGGTAAAACATCCTTGTTTTATAGGCCGCATCGTTGGTGGTGACCCAGGTGGAGTTGTATACTGAATTGTACCCGTTAAACCCGTAAAAACCATACGCCTGGTCAGGCAGATAACTCAAATCGATAAAAACCCGGTGCCCTTTGATCAGATCTTTTGTGTCATAATTGATCCGATAAATCCCACTTTTCTTCGTATACTGCGAAACTTCCATATACAGCGACTGGCGGTAGTTGGGGTAGTCTTTTCCGTCACCATAATTATAAAAATCTACCAGTCCCCCATACTGAAATCCCAAATCACTGTCAAAAGAAATTACCGGTAAGGGGCCTATGTTCCATCCTTTCTTAATTTGTTCCTCATGTTTTTGGGTTTTGTCTTTGGTTTTAGCCTTTTTTTGATCCTGATTGCTGCTTCCGTCCGAACCTTGTGCCATAACGCTCATCACAAAAAAGAAAGACAAAACGGTCAATAAAATTTTGTTGCGAGTAAAATTTTTCATGGTCGTGATTTTAAGTTTATAAAAATTTTATGAGATCCCTCTCAAAAGTGAAATAATAAAATGACTATATGATGATTGTGAGCCTTAAGATTTATTATGAAACGACAACATTTGTTTAAATCCCAGTGCTAATTTAAACTTTATCTTTGTTTTACATAACAATTATTAGCTTAATTAAAGAAAAATACCAAAATTTTATGAAGCTTGGCATAAAGTCAGTTTTCTTGATCCTTGTGTGCTTAAATTTCCCGTTACTATTGATGGGTCAACAACACGAAGAACCTGAATTAATAGGACTTACGGGAGTACTGCTAAGCTCTGACAGCCTAAAACCAATTCCCGATGCCGAAGTTTTCAGCCGGGAAAATATTTTGGGCACTTTTACCGACTCAAAAGGACGTTTCACCATTGCCGTTGTTATAGGCGACACGCTGCTATTTTCCTCATTAGGATATGCGGACAAAATGGTAGCCATTAACGACAGTATTTTGTCGCTAAGACCGCCTGCCCGTTTTTATATGTCATTAGATACCATAAGAATTAATGAGGTCGTTATCCGTGGTTATTGGGATTACCGGACATTTAAACAGAAAATCATCAATATGAAAATACAGACCCATCCTTTTGATGTCACAGAAGAGATGGAAAAGAATCCCTTACTTTACAAACAACCAAATACAGGCTTTACCATGGAAGGACCGGTTCAGCTTCTATATGATATGTTTAACTCCAGTGCTGTATTACAAAGACAGTTAGTCCGAAACAGGAGAGCGTACAACAAGCGTATGATCAAGATGGGACTTGCAAAAGATACCATTCCATCTACGCCTGACTATATGCGAGAGAAGCAACACTGAGTTTTACACCGGGAATATCCAGAAGGATTTCAGCACAGGCTTCCAGTGTGGCTCCGGTAGTAATCACATCATCCACCAGAATAACATGTTTATTTTCCAGTAAGTGGGGATTTCTGATACCAAAAATATCTTTCACATTTTCCCATCTTTCATAACGCGATTTCCGTGTTTGAGTGGACGTATGCACTTTTCTGAAAAGTATATTCGCATCCAGCTTTGCTTTCATCGATTTTTCCATTCCAAGTGCAATGACTTCGCTTTGGTTGTATCCTCTTTTTTTCAATTTTGCAGGATGAAGCGGAACAGGAAGCAACACATCAGCATCACAAAAGAATTCGCTTTCCGAAAGTTCCCTGCCGAGCAGTTTTCCAAGGTAAACTCCAACCTCTTTTTCTCCCTTGTACTTCAGTCTGTGAACCAATGTTTGAGTCATTCCGCCTTTATTAAAGAACAGAAATGAAGTAGCAGAATACAATGGCAAGATTCCTCCAAAAATCTCGCGAACCGGATTTTCTTTATGATGATGAAAATTGGTTCTCGGTAAATGATATAAACATTGGGTACAAAGAACCTCCTCCTGAGAATTTAACGCTATCCCGCAGGCATGGCAACTTCTGGGAAACAACAATCCCACAAGATCATTCCACCAAATGGATTTTAAATCAAGCACAGGAAAAAGGGTTCAAAAAATATATCAGTACACCAAATTATTGGTATTCATTCCAAGGTAACGGTCAACGGCAAACCATGTCGAAAATCCCGATACGGCCATGCCAATGATAATTATAAATAAATACAATCCTGCTATCAGGCTGTCGCTTTCTATCAAAGCAATTTCAGGAATATTTTCTCGCGCCACAACCATTACACCTGTGAGCAATAATAAAGAAATAACAGCGCTAATAACTCCATACAATACTCCCTTCCAAACAAAAGGCCTCCTTATAAATCCTTCAGTCGCCCCTACAAGCTGCATGCTTTTAATGATAAACCGTTTGGAATATATTGAAAGTCGGATGGTGTTATTAATCAAGGTGATCGAAATCAAAAGAAGCAATACACTCAGTCCTAATAAAGTAAACCCAATTTTATTCAAATTTTTATTGATGACTTCAACCAATGATTTTTGATAATAAACCTCTTTGACAAATGGATTTTTTAAGACATCTTGTTTTATTTCACTAATACTATCGTTATTGGCCCACTGGGCACGAAAACGAACATCGATAGAAGGCAGCAGTGGGTTGTTGTTGTTGCCCCAAAAATCAACAAAATCAGGACCCAAAGCATCTTTTAATCTCTTAACAGCCTCCTTTTTCGTAACGTATTCAGTAGATTTTACATAGACTTTTGTGTCAAGGTTTTTCTGTAAATGAATGATATCAGCCTCTTTCACTCCTGGCTTCATGATAATCTCAAAGCCGATATTTTCCTTAATATAATCAGAAAGCGTGTGGGCATGGATAACGAGGAGTCCAAGAAAACCTAAAGTAAAAAGAACCAAAGTAATACTTATAGCCGAAGTCATATAAGCCGTATTGACTCTTCGTTTGTTATATTTTTCTTCTTTTGTCTGCATATGAAAGGCTAAATTAGCAATTATTTTTCATGGGCATCATTAAAATTCAGCGGAAATAAACAATCCCGTATTTTACTGCGTTAAATTTCGTTAAACCAAAATCTTCTTCATTTTTTTTGCAAAAACGCACATTAATTTTAAATATTTTTGTACCGATCGCACAAATAAAATTTTTAAAGGATAAAGGAATGACAAAACAAAATGTTAGACAACTACCAGGACTGGCTTTAGTCTTTTTTATGGCTTTCCTGATTATGGGGGGACTATCGTCCTGTACAAGCGCTAAAAAGTTAGCCAGAGAAAAGGCTGCTGCTCAATATGCTGCCAATGTGGAACAGTCAAAGAAAGATTTGACGGCCATGCTTAACGGAACCAGTACAATGACTTTAGATGAACAATTAAAACGACTCGAAGAGATCAAATCATACAACATCGATGATCCTCAGGTTAAGGATTTAATTGCAAAAGTCAGTGATAAATTACAAAGTGAAAAAAACCAGGCTGACAGGATGGCTGAAGAACAAAGGCTGCAGCAACAGGAAGCTGCAAAAAAGCAATCAGAGGAAGTAAAGTTTGCCGCACTTAATGATACTTTTCAGAAAATTGCAGAGGCTCCTTCCTACGATATCGCCAATCAGGAAATTGCTCAGGCGCTCACACTCTTTTCAACCTCTGAAACCCCGGTATTGATAATTATCAGTCAAAATCAGGGATTTAACGATTACGACAGGCCCACCACAATCGCCAGATTTTTGAATTATCTGAAAGATATGAAAGCCTATCATTATCAAGTGTCTTCCGTAAAACGAGATGCAACAGGAAAAATAATTGAGTTAGAACTGATTAATAAATAAAAAAATGAAGAAAGTTGCATATATCCTTCTGTTTGCTTTAAGTTTTTTGATGGTAGTTCCCGCTTCGGCTCAGGATAATCTCAGCCCTGCACGTAAACAAGCCATCGACAGCCTGGCGCTGGAAAAAGTTCATGATTTAAGCAGATACATCACCATAATTGGAAGCAAAAACACTCCCTGGAGTGAAGCCAACCGCGTTATCAACCGCGCTGAAGAATTGTTTATGCCAGGCTCTCAGATGGGCGTTTCTTCTTTGTTGCATCCACAGATAAAATATTATACCGTACGTAAATATTTTGAAAGACTGATGCGCCTTAACTATAGCAAGGTGGAAATAGAATGGTATAAAATAAATTATGTAAGTGATTTACAACGTCAGCCTGACGGCACCTACGTAGGAGTAATTACCATTTTCCAGAAATTTAAAGGATATGATAAAGAAGGTCGTCTTGTTTATCAGGATACGACTAAAAAAGACATCACTGTTTATGTGAAAAGAAAACAAACCCAAATCCAGGGTCAAATGATTGGTTTCTGGGATGTTTTGCTGGGCGATGTCCGAGTAAAAGAAACTTCCAGATAAGAAAAACTAAATCTGGTCAAAAGGCTGCCTATTTGAGGCAGCCTTTTTATTTAGATAAAATAGCTCGTTTTAAAAGAGCGTAACAGTAAAGGCTTCCTTTTTGCTTTCTTCTTGAGATTTCATTCCAGGAAAAACCTCTGCAAATCCCAATCCAAAAGGGTCCGATATCATTTCAATCCTTTATAGTCCCTTTTAAGATCCCTAAAAACACGTACAACTTATTGTTTGTTTACATTTTATATGTATGAATAATTGTTTTTATTATATTAGCAACGGTTCTCTTCTAAAGATTGAGAATCTCAATGACCTAAATGATTATTAACCTAAAATAAGTTTATAAAGCTATAATTACTTTAAAAGTCTTATTGAAGTGCTTTTGATATAATCTATTATACCAGAAACTTTACCTCAAATATGTCTTTTGTTGGGGCTAAAGTCAGCACACTTATATTTTTTAGCGCTTCATTAAAAAATAATTCTTTGGTTTTTATATCGCAACTATCAAAGAACGGTCGCCCTGAAGATTTTCGGGGCGACTTTTTATATCTGATCAAAAGTTATCAATCTCATTTTCTTTGTTTTAAAATTTCTGACGAAGTCAATATTAAATCGTTTTCGAACTTCTTTTTACACGTTATAAATTGAAAAAATATGCATTTGTTTGAAAAATTTAAATATAATTTTGCTGTGATTAAATTCATAATAAAACAGTATACCAATGATGTTTATTAACAAGATAATTGCCAACACTTTACCCTTTATGCCGAAAAACCTTGTCTGGATATTTTCAAAAAGATATATAGCCGGAAAAAAGATTGAGGATGCCATTAGAGTTTCGAAGGAATTAAATGCAGAGGGTTGCATGGTTACCATAGACCTCTTGGGAGAATTTATTACCCGATTAGAAGAAGCCGATCAAAACAGAGATGAATATCTCCAAATTATAGATACCATTCAGAAGAACAAAATTGATGGAAATTATTCTTTAAAGCCAAGTATGTTTGGACTCCTTCTCGACGAAGAAGCCTGTTATAAAAACGTCAGGGCCATTGTGGAGAAGGCTGCAAGCTACAATAACTTTGTCCGAATTGATATGGAAGATTCCCAGTGTGTCGACATGGAAATTGCCCTTTTCAGAAGATTGAAAAAAGAATTTCCAAAGAATGTCGGTTTGGTTATTCAGGCTTATTTACGCCGTACCCGCAAGGATATTGAAAATATGCTCAACCTTCATAACGGTGAAGCCTCTTTGAATTTTAGACTCTGTAAAGGAATCTATGTTGAACCCGAGAAAATTGCCTACAAACAGTATGAAGAAATTAATCAACACTATCTTGAGGATCTCGATTATATTTTTCAGCAGGGCCTTTATCCCGGAATCGCAACTCATGACACTCCATTGGTTGAAGGTGCCTATAAACTCATAGAAAAATATAATATTCCGAAAGAAAAGTATGAGTTTCAAATGCTTTACGGCGTCGCCCCTGCATTACGAAAAAGCATTATAGAAAAAGGACATCGCCTGCGTGTTTATGTACCTTTTGGTGAAAAGTGGTTTCCTTACTCGACCCGCCGTTTAAAAGAAAATCCGAAAATGGCTTCTGATATAATTAAAGCCCTCTTTGTCCGTCGATAGCAGTAACTTTAACCAAAATCAGAAATCCCTTTCGGGTAATATTTAAGTTTTTTCAGGTTAAAAAAAGGCATTACCGTAATTTACGGATTGTTAAGATTATCAGGTTTATTCTGGAAAGCATTTTTTCTTTACCTTTGCACAGCTAAAATCTGTAAATTTAGTTTCCATGGTTAAGAAAAAGGTGCTGTTTGTTGCGCAAGAGATTACGCCATATTTACCTGAATCTCACATGAGTAAAATCGGTCGTTATCTCCCTCAAAAAATTCAGGAATCAGGAAGAGAAATCAGAGTATTTATGCCGCGATTTGGCTTGGTGAATGAAAGGCGCAATCAACTACACGAGGTAATCCGACTTTCCGGGATGAATTTAATAATTGAAGACATTGACCATCCTTTAATCATAAAGGTTGCTTCAATCCAACAAGCCCGTATGCAGGTTTATTTCATAGAAAATGAAGACTATTTTCACAGGAAATTTATTTTTAGAGACAAAGCAGGAGCCTTTTTTAAAGACAACGACGAACGGACCATATTCTTCTCAAGAGGAGTATTGGAAACGGTTAAAAAACTAGGGTGGGCACCGGATGTCATTCATTGCCAAGGATGGTTCTCGGGATTGATGCCATTATTTTTGAAAACCGTGTATAAAAACAACCCTCTTTTTAGTGACGTGAAATTGGTCATATCGCTTTATAATGACGGATTTGAAGAGTCATTCTCAAAGGACTTCGCCAACAAAATTAGAACGAGTGGAATTCCCGAAGAAGCCCTTCAATACTATGAAGAAGGAAACTACGTTTCATTCATGAAAAGTGCCATGAATTATGCTGACGCTTTCATAGTGGGAGATAAAAAGATAAATGAAGAACTTCTTGATTATGCAAAAAAAAGTGGCAAACCATTTCTTGATTATCAAGGAGATGAGAATTATTTTGAAGCGTTTAACCAGTTTTATGATCAAATTATTGAAAACAATTAATCATTGGCGGCCTCAGAGAAGCGCTGCTATTTTAGGATCAGCTTTTTGGATAGTTTTATTGGGATTAGGAATAACCTCATGCACAAAAAAACCAAGTTTGGTAGGAAACAAACTGCTTCCTGATAGTGCATTGAATGTGTTTTTTACGGATACTGCTTCCATTAGGACATACTCTGTGCCAGTAGACACGACGATAACTGATCATAAAAGTGTTGCTTACGTTGGAAGTATTAAGGACCCGGTTTTTGGTGTGACCACTGCCGGTTTTTATTCTCAGTTTATTCAGATTATTACTTACAACCGCTTTGGAACAAACCCTCAACCCGACTCTTTGGTCTTACAATTGGCTGTAGATACTGTTTACGGTGACACTACGCAACCCATGACCCTGCATGTTTATGAGATTGACGGTGATATTTACAATCACAGTACTTATAATTCAAATAGTCAAACAACCGTTTTACCTACAGATTATGGAAATTACACTTTCTATCCGCATAACAGAGATACTATTGTAATGTCAGCTGGGGATACTTTGAAAAATGTTATCAGAATTAATCTGACCAAATTTTCAAAGGCATTAGCAGAAAAATTGATGCAGACAGATACATCCTATCTAGACAGCAATAATTTGTTCATTCATTACTTTAAAGGGCTTTATATAACTGCAACACCTGTTACCAGTGGTGGTGCGATGGCTGTTTATTATCCTTATAGTACCAACTCCCTATTGACCCTGTATTACCATAATGATAGTACGGATTCACTGCAATTTCATTACGGAATTTCTGATTCCTGCGCTATATTTAACCGTTATCAACACGATTATAATACGGCCAGTCCGGAATTTATCAAGCAGGTGGTTCAAAAAGATACGACACTTGGACAACAACAATTTTACGTTCAGGGACTTGGTGGGATTGAAACTATGATTAAATTTCCAAATATTAAGAAATTCGCGCGAATGGGAGATATCAGTATTCATGAAGCCAAACTGGTACTTCCTGGTGCCGAAGTTCATCCTTTTATGGGAGAACCAGCATCGTTATCTCTTATTCAGGTTGTTACTGATTCTACGTATCGTATTCTGAATGATCAATTAATAGAAGGATCAACTTTCTTCGGCGGTGGCTATGCGGCTTCGACAAATTCGTATACTTTCAGAATAACTCATTATATTCAGTCTTTAATTCAAGATACTACTCAACAAAATATTGGATTAATGTTGTATGTGACCAATAATGCTTTAGTACCTCAACGGTACGTCTTTAATGGTCCAAAACCTGTGAGTGATACTTTATCAAGGGCAAGGCTTGAAATTCTTTATACAAAATTACCCCCAAAATAAGTATCTTTGTTAAAGGAATTTATCTAGTTTTACTGAATTCGATCTTGTTTTAAATTTTTCAACAATGTGCGGAATTGTTGCTTATCTTGGGTCCAGAGAGGCTTACCCTATACTTATTAACGGACTTCACCGGTTGGAATATCGTGGTTACGATAGTGCCGGGATTGCTCTTCTTGATGGAGGGCTGCAAGTATACAAAGCCAAAGGAAAAGTATCTACTCTGGAACATAAAATTAACGGAAGAAAATTGCACTCCCATATAGGAGTTGGACATACCCGTTGGGCAACGCATGGAGAACCCAATACCTCCAATGCGCATCCCCACAAATCTAATAATCAGAAATTAGCCATCATTCATAACGGCATTATTGAGAATTATGATGTTCTTAAAAGAGCTCTGATTGAACGTGGTTATCATTTTGATTCTGAAACTGACACAGAAGTTTTGGCCAATTTGATTGAAGACATTCAGAAAAATGAACAAACTGATCTGGAAGAAGCCGTTCGTATTGCTTTGAATCAGGTTACCGGAGCTTACGCGATTGTAGTCTTGTCAGAGGAAGATCCGGATATGCTCATTGCTGCCAGAAAGGGCAGTCCGCTTGTAGTTGGAATCGGTGACAATGAATTTTTTATTGCTTCTGATGCTACTCCATTTGTAGAATATACCAAGTCCGTAATATTCCTTGAAGAGGAAGATATGGTCATTATCAGACGGGGAGAAGACATAAAACTGAAAACCATTAAGAACAAGGTAAAGACTCCTTATGTCGAAGCTCTGGAAATGGATCTTTGTGAACTCGAAAAAGGGGGTTTTGACCATTTCATGTTGAAAGAAATATTCGAACAACCTCGTTCTATCAAAGATAGCATGAGGGGACGTTTGAATGCTGAAAGCGGAATAGTCTCTTTAGGTGGAATCATCGACTACGAACAAAAAATCCTGCATGCAGAAAGGATTATTATTGTAGCCTGTGGAACTTCATGGCATGCCGGACTTGTGGGAGAATATCTCTTTGAGGACCTCGCCCGCATTCCGGTTGAAGTGGAATATGCTTCTGAATTCCGTTACAGAAATCCCATTATTAGTGAAAAAGATGTCGTGATTGCTATTTCGCAATCCGGAGAGACGGCTGACACTTTGGCCGCGATCAATCTTGCCAAAGAAAAAGGGGCTACCATTATTGGTATTTGCAATGTTGTTGGCTCTTCCATCGCCCGTGCTACCGATGCGGGTTCGTATACTCATGCCGGCCCGGAAATCGGAGTGGCCTCTACCAAAGCATTTACTGCCCAGGTAACCATCCTGACATTGATGGCTTTAAGAATGGCACAGTTGAAAGGTACCATCCCCGTTTCAAAATGGCGTGAACTGCTATTTGAACTGGAATCCATTCCCGGAAAAGTTGAAAGGACATTGGCAAATGGCGAACTGATAAAACAACTTGCCTATGAATTTAAGGATGTGCGTAATTTCCTTTATTTGGGAAGAGGCTATAACTTCCCGGTTGCACTGGAAGGAGCACTGAAACTAAAGGAAATTTCCTACATCCATGCTGAAGGTTATCCTGCTGCCGAAATGAAACATGGTCCGATTGCTTTGATTGATAATGAAATGCCCGTTGTTTTCATTGCGCCAAGTAAAGGAATTTACGATAAAGTCGTAAGCAACATTCAGGAGGTAAAAGCACGTAACGGAAAAGTTATTGCAGTTGTAACCGAGGGTGATGAAGTTGTAAGAGGCATGGCAGATTATGTGATTGAAATTCCTGAAACTGAAGAAATATTCACACCTTTACTGGCCACAATTCCCTTGCAGATACTGGCTTATCACATTGCTGTTCTCAGAGGTTGCCATGTAGACCAGCCAAGGAATCTGGCAAAATCTGTTACTGTAGAATAAGCTTTTTTACTATCTGAGTTTCTGAGCAAGAACCACTGCTTTCTTGTATTTTTTCACGTGGCCTTGCAAGTCGTAAAGCTCAAAATACAAAATATAAATTCCGGGAAGTGCTTTTGTAGCATCATCTCTTAATCCATCCCAGGAAAAGCTCCCCTGAGTACCAAGATATTCGTGTTTTATCAGATGTCTGATAAGGTATCCCTGTGAATTATATACTTGAACACTCATCGTGTTGCCTGCTTCCAAAAAATTGTATTTTATGTTGAGCAAATCCTGATATCCGTCTCCATCTGGAGAAAAAATTGAGGGATTAATCTGAATTGCATCAGCAAAAGCGGTGTCAGATTCAAATTGTGAATTCCGGTAACCCGGAGTCCCATAACCAACACTTTCTGAAGCAGAATGCCAGTTTTTGGAATTGTTGGTTTGGCCTTCAAAACGCAAACGCTCTAAGGAAACTCCCTTGGTATTTTTAAGCAATGCAAAATGCATTTTGTCTGAATAATTAAAAGCATCAACTAACAAACCGGAGTTTTCTTTCAAAAGAATACCGCCTTGTTCTGAATTGAAATTAGGAAATCGCTCCATTTTCAAAAAGTTATCTGAAGAAAAAGTAGTGTACTGCTCCTTTACTGTTTCCGGTGAAGAAGACAGTAAAATATAAGATGCAGGGAACATTAGCATCTGTTCTGTACTTACAGGATAAAAGCTTGTATCGGAAGTACTGCTACGCACATATCCAACCTGAAGATTACTTAAATCCAAAACCTTGTCAGAATTGTTATAAAGCTCCAGGTAATCAACTCCGCCGGCAAAAGGATCCGGTAATACTTCATTAATCACAAGGTCTTTTTCGTCAGGAGCCTGGGGTAATCCGAAATTTACGGAAGTATCTGCGTCCAACGAATAACCTGCACAGTTTCTCAAGTCTTTGGAAAGATGCAAAACATACTTCTTCCCTCCGGCAAACGGAACATTAAAATGCAACATAACCCTGTCAGAAATTGAATCATTAAACGAAACAAAATCAGGATTTCCAATATCAGACGTAACCTGCCACAAACTTCGATCAGTTACAGACATTGAATCCATTATCTGACTGAAAAAAACTTCTATACTGTCCTGATTACACACCAGAAATTGAACCACCTTCGGATGAAAAATGGTATCTTGAAAAACAGAATTTGGAGCACCGGGAGTCCCGCCTTCTGAACCTTGCGAAACTTTCCAGTTTTCGGCACCCGAACAATAATTTGCCGGATTGATTTGCTCAAGCGACCAACCTCCTTTTTTCTTGTCATCATCCCGGTACCAATCATCGGAATAGGTAATCATTGAAATCATTTGCCCGCCAGAATTTCTAAGAGAAACCGTTTCTCCTCCGTTAATTAAAGAAAAGCTGCTGAATGCAAATACCTTCCCGAAAGGCTCAAACGAAGACGCTCCCTTAGTCCCCGAAACGATGAGATAACTTTTTGCCTTTAACAAAAGCGTGTCAATAATCTTTGAATGAGAACCCGTTTTTATTTCCCATCCGGACATATCAATGTCATAATCAGATTGATTGTATAATTCAAGATATTCATATTCCGGCAAACCGGCAGCAGGCATCGGGTCGGCCATAATTTCATTGATTACTACATCATGTGGCCTAGGTATATAATAAACAAACGACAGTGAATCAGACTTCAGTATATTTCCGGAAAGATCCTTTATTCCGGAAACTTTAAGCAAATATTTTGTTTTACTGACAAAACGATTGGAGAAGTCCAGTTGAACCGATTTCCCTGTATTCAAAAGCCCGGCCTTTGAAATCTTCCCGCATGACGGAATAATTTCATAATGCACAACATTCTGCGCTGTAGTGCTGTCGATATTTTCACTGAAATTCAGCAAAAGCGTACTGTCTGAATTTCTTTTCAGAGAAATCAAACGTGGTGCAATGGTATCCACAACCTGTGGCCCGAAATATACATCATCGAAATACATTTTGGTGCTGTTGCTCTTGGTATATTTACATTCAAAGCCAAAATAAGGACAGGTATCGTACATACTGTCACTGCCCTCCATTTCTTTCTGAAAATAGCTACCACCAGTATGATCTGTAAAAATCTGCCATTTCCCCCCGGTATCTTTCAGCACCTTGATTCTGATTTCAAAAGATTTCGCCAACGCACCTTCACTGCCACGGCAAACTGAAACTTCCCCAACACTATCCTGTCTGAAAAGCTCCAGCGCATCGCTGCTTCCGGCTTCACCCAATTGCAGATAATACCCTTTTAAAGGCTCTTCCAAATTCTTGTTATTGCTCATCAAATAAATCCTCAGATTGTTGTTTGCGGAAGGACTGAATTTTAACCTGACCCATACGCGCCATTCCATTTGTCGTGCTTTAGGCTGGTTTATACTCACGTATGCGGTTCCAGCTGCCGTGTCGTAAAGTTGTAATTGTTGATCATTATTCACGATAAACTTGTCGATATTTCCAAACCATTCAGGATTTTGCGTATCATTGCCATCTCCAAAATTTTCGAAGATCTGGGCGCACATTGATGCAGGAAACAGAAATAGAATTAAAATTAAGGTTTTCATTATTTTGATAATTTTGCAGTCGGTTTTAAAAGGGATTATAAAAATACAAAAAATTAATGAAAGTTGCTGTCGTAGGAGCCACCGGGTTGGTTGGCAGGAAAATGATTCAGGTACTGAAAGAAAGAAATTTCCCTATTACCCAACTTATTGCTGTGGCCTCGGAAAAATCCGTTGGGAAAATGATTCGGTTTGAAGAATCAGAAATTGAAATTGTTTCTCCTGAAAGGGCTATTGAACAAAAACCGGATATTGCTCTGTTCTCGGCAGGCGGTCAGGCTTCAAAGAACCTGGCACCAAAATTTGCTGCCGCAGGAATCACTGTTATTGATAACTCATCAGCATGGCGCATGGACCCAACGATTCCTTTGGTTGTGCCCGAAATCAATGGTTCTGTTCTGAAAAAAGAGAACAAGATCATTGCAAACCCCAATTGCTCAACCATTCAGATGGTGATGGCACTGGCTCCTTTGCACCGCCGGTACGGTATCAAACGTATCGTTGTTTCCACATATCAATCAGTCAGCGGAAGCGGCATTAAAGGCATCAATCAGCTTAGAAACGAGAGAAAAGGTGAAAAAGGTGAAATGGTCTACCCTTACCAGATCGATATGAATACACTGGCTCATGCTGGCGACTTTGATGATACCGGTTATACAACTGAAGAAATCAAACTCGTAAAAGAGACCCAGAAAATCCTGAATGATAAAATAGCTGTTTCCGCAACTGTTGTCAGAGTTCCGGTAGTTGCCGGACACTCCGAATCGGTCAATGTGGAACTGAAACAGCCATTTACAATAGAAGAAGTAATTTATTTACTGTCTGACATGCCCGGAGTAACTGTTCAGGACGATCCCAAGAAAAACCTTTATCCTATGCCTATCTTTGCAGAGGAAAAAGACGATGTATTTGTAGGCCGCATCAGGCGTGATACATCAGTAGAAAATGGGCTTAACATGTGGGTTGTTTCCGACAATCTGAGAAAAGGGGCCGCAACCAATGCAGTTCAAATTGCTGAATATTTGAAAGCTCACAATTTGATTCATTGAAATTAAAACAGAAAATTGAAAGTATATCACGGCATACAGGAATTTAAACCGGTAAACCATCCTATTGTAACCATCGGAACTTTTGATGGTGTTCATATGGGCCATCAGGCGATTTTTGAACAGATGAAGAAGGAAGCTGTCCGGCGTAGCGGGGAAACTGTGCTTATTACTTTTTCTCCACACCCCCGATTGGTGCTTTATACAGACAGTCAGGACCTGAAATTCATCAACACCCAGGCCAAAAAGATGGATCAGATAGAAAAGGCCGGAATCGACCATCTTATTATCATTCCTTTTACAAAAGAATTCGCAAAAAATTCTTCACGTGATTTTATTGCCAATTATGTAGTAAAGTATGTGCATCCTGAGATGATAATTATCGGATATGACCACCATTTCGGGAAAAACCGCGAAGGCAACATCAAGTTATTGGAAAGTTTGAAAGAACAACTTCATTATGAAGTAACACAGGTGCCTCCTCTTTATATTGACGATCTTCCGGTGAGTTCCACACGCATCCGAAACCTGCTTAAATCGGGAAATCTGAGTGAAGCCAATAAAATGCTGGGTTATGAGTATTCCCTTACAGGAGAAGTAATCAGAGGAAACTCTATCGGACACAAACTGGGTTTTCCAACTGCCAACATTAAAATCCCAAACGAATTTAAATTAATCGCTGCCAACGGTGTTTATGCCTGCCGCGCCCTGATCGAAGGTAAAATGTACAAAGGCATGAGCAATATCGGAGTCAGACCAACTATCGACCACGGAGGTTTATCCATAGAAATGAATATTTTTGACTTCGATAAAGACATCTATGGCGAAACTATTACTATCTTTTTTGTGCATCGCTTGCGCGATGAAAAAAAATTTGAAAATTTGGATGCCCTGAAAGAACAGCTAAAACTTGACAGGGAACATTCTTTATCTATTTTATGATCTATACAAAACTTTGAGACCGAATTATCTGTTAGTTGTTTTTACTTTTTTTTGGTTTGGGGTCACTTCACTGTATGCCCAGGATTCTTCGTGGGAACTGGTAAAAGATGCCGACGGAATTAAAGTCTATTCCAAAGAACTGAATAAGTTACAGCTGAATGAGATACTTGTTACAGCTGAAGCAAAAGCATCTGTATCTTCGCTGGTTTCTGTGGTCGAAGATGCTTCCAACCATAAAAACTGGATTTATTTATGCAAGGAAGGAAAGGTAATCCGGCATATCAACCCATTTGAATATATCTATTACAGCCAATCAAACGCACCCTGGCCTTTTGAAGACAGAGATGTGGTTACAAAAGTAAAAGTAGTCCGCGATTCCGCTGGTACTGTATTTGTGAGATCCACCACTTTTCATGATTCCATCCCGAAGAATCCCAATTACATCCGCATTTCTTATGCAACAAGTCAGTGGGCATTTACTCCCGAAAAGAACGGGTTCACAAAAATCGGTCTGAAAATGGCAGTTAATTTGGGTGGCAGCATCCCAAAATGGCTGATGCGTCTGACTGCTACCTCTGGTCCCTATCATACCGTTAAAAGTCTACTGATACAGGTGCATAAACCGAAATACAAAAACACCCATCCTGCCATCTTTTCCGAACCCTGATAAAAGGATACAGAAATCCGTCCTTCATAGCATAATTCACTGATTATATAGATAAAAAGCAGAGGTTTCTTCAAGCAAAAACCTTATATTTGTTTATATAATAAATTATTAACCTAAAGACTATGAAAAAATATTTTATCACGCCTCTTCTGGCGTTGGTGACCTTTTTTATCGGGTCACCAAACGCGTCAGCCTGTACCAATTTTCTGGTTACCAAAGGGGCATCAGCTGATGGGTCGGTTATGATCTCATACAACGCCGATTCTCACCTGCTTTATGGGGAATTATACCATTGGGCGGCGGGCATTTGGCCCAAAGGGACCATGATGGATGTTTATGACTGGGATTCCGGTAAATATCTTGGAAAGATAGAACAAGCCCACCAAACGTACAATGTCATCGGAAATATGAATGAAAACCAGGTGGCCATTGGCGAAACTACATTCGGCGGACGACCGTCTTTACAGGAACAGCCGTCAGCCGTAGTTGACTATGGAAGCCTAATTTATCTTGCTTTACAACGTTCCAAATCGGCCCGCGATGCCATTAAAATCATGACCTCCCTGGTAGCCCAATACGGCTATTACAGCGAAGGAGAATCTTTCAGCATTTCTGATAAGGATGAAGCCTGGATTTTGGAAATGATAAGCAAGGGTAAAGATCAGCTGGGGGCTGTCTGGGTAGCACGCCGTATCCCTGACGGTTATGTTTCTGGCCATGCCAACCAGGCTCGTATTACCACCTTCCCGCTGGCCAATGGAAAAACTTCCATCACTTTTAAAGATATCGACAAAATCTACAACAAAGATGTAAATACCGTTTATTCTGATGATGTCATTTCTTTTGCACGCCAGATGGGATGGTTCAAAGGATCAGATAAGGATTTTTCATTCTCTGACACTTACGCTCCGGTTGATTTTGAAGCTGCACGTTTTTGCGAAATCCGTGTCTGGGCTATGTTCAACGAAGTAAAATCGGGCATGAAAGAATACTGGGATTATGCCAAAGGCGATGTAAAACATGCTAAAAAACTGGCCGACGGGGATGAAAATGTAAACAATTACGCCACCAACCGCATGCCGCTTTGGGTGAAACCCGATAAGAAAGTGACTTTACAGGATATGATGCATTTCATGCGGAACCATCTGGAAGGAACCGAGCTGGACATGAGCCAGGACATCGGAGCCGGTCCGTTTCATTGCCCTTACCGCTGGAGACCGCTTACCTGGAAAGTGAATGGAAAAGAGTATGTGAACGAGCGCGCCACCGCTACGCAACAAACCGGATTTACTTTTATAGCCCAGTCAAGAAGCTGGCTGCCCGACGCCATCGGCGGAATTATCTGGTGGGGTGTCGACGATGCATCCGGTACCGTTTATATGCCGATTTATGCCTGTACAAACGTAGTTCCCGAAAACTTTAAAGTAGGAAACGGCAGCATGATGGAATGGTCAGATACCTCCGGTTTCTGGATTTTCAACCAGGTTGAGAATTTTGCTTATACTGCCTGGGACCGTATTCATCCCGACATTGAAAAAGCACAAAACAAATTGGAAAACGAGTTTATCGAATTCACACCAGCCGTGGATGCCGGGGCTCAGAAACTGTATGCCGAAAATCCGAAAATGGCCGTGGATTACCTGACACAGTACAGCAACGACATGGCCTCCAAAACCTTTAAAACCTGGAAAAACCTGTATCATTATCTGTTTATGCGGTACATGGACGGCAACATCAAAACGGCAGTGCCTCCACAGGAAGGATACAAATACGTGAACCCCAAACTGGAGCAACCCGGTTATGACTCGACCTATTATCAAACGGTCGTAAAACAAACCGGAGACAAACTCCTGGATCGTGAAAAGAAATAAAACCAAATAGAACAGGCGGCTCAAATGAGCCGCCTGTTCTATTATAAACAAAGTCTGCAACTGCAATCAATACAATTTTAACAGGCACTTTTTCGATTGCATGCCTTTTTTGAATACTTTCATAACCTGAAAAAAACCAATTACGCATAAATCTTTCATTTTTTAAATAATGACTGCAGAAGAAACCAGACAACTGATGTTGCCCGATGAAGTAATCACAAACAAAATATACCTGATCAGGGGTGAAAAGGTTATGCTTGACAGGGACCTGGCGGAGCTATTCGATGTTAAGGCCATCCGGTTGCGGGAACAGCTAAAAAGAAATTTAGAAAAGTTCCCCGTACATTTTATGTTCCGGCTGACAAATGAAGAAGTTGAAATCATGGTATCGCAAAATGCGATACCTTCCAAACAACATCTTGGTGGTTCTTTGCCTTATGTCTTCACAGAACACGGGGTATTGCAATTGGCAAACATTTTAAAAAGTGGCAGAGCCATACAGGTAAGCATCAAAATAATAGAAGTATTTGTTAAAATGCGTAAAATGCTCACAGATACTTTAACCCTAAAACTCGATATAGAAGCCATAAAAAAGAAACTTGAAAGTCAGGATAAAAACATAGAACTGGTATTTAGCTATCTTGATGAACTCATGGAGAAACAGGAAAACCCGAAACCAAGGACACAAATTGGTTACAAGCTTCCAAAAAGTAAAAATTAACAAGTGCCTGCCTGAATACCCATCTCCCATGCTCTTTCAAAGCCTGTCCTAAAATGTTCTAGATCTGTAATCTGGAAGATGAAATAACTAAAGTTTGTACTTTTACCCCAGTCCGACAAGTAATACACATGTACAAATCACAAGAAATAAAGACAAATTGTGATGTTCCGGCACTCTGGCTGGAACATAAAAAAGAATTGCGGTTGTTTATTCTTAAACGGGTAAAGGATGAGGAGCTTGCCGATGATATTCTGCAAGATGTGTTGATGAAGATTTACAATTTCTGTATTTCAAAATCAGGTGTAAGAAATGTCAGGAGCTGGTTATTCAAAATAGCACAAAATACAATCGCAGATTACTACCGGAAACAATCTAAATTTGTAAGTCAGGATGCATTACCGGACATTGCGCAGGAAGATGAAAACCTTGCATATAAAGAAGCAACCCTCTTTATTCTTCCTATGATCGGCTTTTTACCTGAAAAATATGCGTTGCCCCTTAAACTATCAGACATAGATAACGTAAAACAAGACGAAATTGCCCGACAACTTAATCTTACTTTATCGGCTGCCAAATCAAGGATTCAAAGGGCAAGACAACTTTTAAAAAACGAGTTTATTACCTGTTGCCACATTGAAACCGACCCGCAGGGGAATATCATTTCATTTGATATCAAAGACAGCTGTGAACCATTACAAGAACTAAAGAAAGACCTTCAAAAATAATTTGCGTCTTTTTTGTACCCCGTGCGTCTTAACATTGTAACAAATAAAAATTTTAATACAATGAAAAGATTTCACGTACATGCAAGGGTAAAAGACCTTCAAGCAAGCATTGAATTTTACAATGCACTCTTCAACATAAAACCAACCGTAGTAAAGCCTGACTACGCAAAGTGGATGTTGGATGATCCAAAAATCAATTTCGCCATTTCTACCGGGCACGACGAAAACGGTATCGAACATTTGGGCTTGCAAGTTGAAAATGAAGTCGAGTTACAAGATGTATATGCCAACATGAAAAATGCCAAAGGTACTGTTAGAGAAGAGGGGAAATGTACCTGCTGTTATTCCAAATCTCAAAAAAATTGGATTACCGACCCTCAGGGCGTTGATTGGGAAGTGTTTTATACATACGGTTCTGCAACAGTCTATGGAGAAGGTATCAACGCAAAGCCAGCTCCTGAAGTAATGGACCAATGGACAGGCAATGATGGAAAAAACGCAAAACAGGAAACCGTGAGCGATACCTGTGATACCGGAAACTGTAAGAATTAGACTTTAATAAAAAACAACACCTCGCTTTTGCCAGTCATCAATTAGTGAGCAATATTAATCAAAGTTTATAACTTCAGTCCACAAATAAAAACAGGCGGCTCAATGAGCCGCCTGTTTCGTTTATCTGCTTCGGTAAAGTCTATAAGCTTAACTGGCGCGTCTCCTGACGCGTGACATGATGAAAAAGGATTTAATAAAAGCACTTGAAGCACCAGTCTCGGCTGATCCGCACACTAGGGGGAACCAGGCTGTCATTCTGACGAACGCAGTGAGGAAGAATCCCCAAGGCAATCGGTTCATTCCCGGGAGATTTCTCAGTCGTGCCTCCATCGAAATAACAGATAATTCCAATAATCCGAAAATTATCTTCCCCCTGTATGCCGTCACCACCGCCCGTTAATATGAAACCCCTGTTCCGAAAATTTTTCATTTTTCATTTTATATCGCCGCATCCGATAACTCAAGCGCACTTTAGGCACTCAATACCTGGCTCTGAGAAAACCAATACCCTCCTTCTCAATGTTTAAAATACGAATTAAACGCTTTTTAAATGCGGCTTTAAATATCGGTAAGGGACGATTTCAGAAAAAAGGACTGTCGGTCTCTAGTACCCTGTTCTTTGATGTTTTATTCGTTATTGTTACTTCCTGGGCAATGAACTTTACCGATGGCCGGTAATCCGATGCTTTTTGACATGTGATATTTACCGTTCGCCGGAAAGTATCTGAAGTGTTTCAGGCTGGTTTTGACTCCTGCCGGAGGATCTTTGCCTTTCTCCCGGCGGGAAATTGTCAAAGTCTCTTGGGAAATCATTAAAGCCACCCGGGAAATTATTAAAGCATGCTGGGAAAATATCAAAGTACGTCGGGAAATTGTTAAAGTACGTCGGGAAAATGCCAAAGTACGCTGGGAAATTGTCAAAGTACACTGGGAAATCATTAAAGCCACTCGGAAATTGTTAAAGCCAGCTGGAAATCGTTAAAGCCAACATGCCGGGACAAAACAAAACAGGCGACTCAAATGAGCCGCCTGTTCCATGTAATTTCTTCCGGTTTTACTGTTTCGCGTAAGCTTCGCGGATGTCGGCGGCAAGTTTTTCAAATTCTTCTGCAGGAAGCTGCAGTTTCGGTTGTTTGAAATCCATATCGTAAATGGAATTGATGGGGATGAGGTGGATGTGCGTATGCGGCACTTCCAGTCCAATAACTGTTACACCGATGCGTTTGCACGGCACCACTGCCTCAATAGCCCGACCAACCTTTTTGGCAAACGGCAGCATTCCGGCCAGCAGGTCGTCATCTACGTTAAAAATATAATCGATTTCCTTTTTGGGGATCACCAGAGTGTGTCCTTTTGCCAGCGGGTTAATATCCAGAAAAGCATAATAATCCTCCGTTTCTGCAATTTTGTAAGAGGGGATTTCTCCGTTGACAATTCTTGTGAAAATAGTTGCCATGACTTCAATGTTTTTTCAAAAATACAATTTGCTTTTGAGAACTGATACCCTTTAGGAAAACACTTTTTTACCTTGAAATATCTACAATTTCCAGTTCAATGGTCCCGGCCGGCACGCTGATTTCTGCTTTCTCCCCTACAGATTTTCCAAGCAATCCCTTGGCAATGGGAGAACTCACCGAAATCTTTCCGCTTTTAAAATCGGCTTCCTTTTCGGGCACCAGGGTGTATGTCATCACCACATTATTTTTTAGGTTTTTGACTTTAACAGTAGAAAGAATCAACACTTTGGATTTGTCCATTTTTGATTCATCAATCACCCTCGCCTTGCTGACTATCTCCTGTAATTTAGATATTTTCAGTTCCAGTAGTCCCTGTGCTTCTTTGGCGGCATCGTACTCAGCATTTTCCGACAAATCGCCTTTGTCACGAGCTTCGGCGATAGCCTCAGAAATTCTTTTCCGTTCAACAGTTGAAAGGTAATCCAGCTCGTCGCGTAATTTTTGCAACCCTTCCTCCGTATAATACCTCGATTCTGCCATGATTTTATATTTTATATTCGTTCTTAAAAAAGATAAAAGACCCCCAATAAATTAAGGAGCCTTTCTCGCCACAAAGATATAAATTTACTTATCCGAAAAAGTACAAGTACTTTTTCCGTTAGCAAATTCCTCTTTGTAATTTATTATATTATACACTTTTGTCTATTTTGACCTTAATCTCAACCCGGAAAAACCACCTCTGCAAACACATCAAATCTTATGCAGAAATTGATTCCGATAATCTTAGTGCGTTACGTTCCGAACTCAAAAGCTAATCTGTGAAAATGCAGTAATCCCGTAACTTCCGGATTCATACAAATAAGAAAGATGATGCTGTTTGTGTCCACCTCCGCTTAAAGCGCTAAGGAATCTCAAAATTAATAATTTTCACCAAACATGAACTATTTTACCGACAGAACTTCTATTTTGTTGATTCGCTCATCTGACGGAGAGCTATCACCTCAAAGATAGCATAAAACAGATAATAAATAAAGAAAGTAACCACAAAAGGTATCGCATCCTTTTTATTAAGGAACAGATACGCCAATATGACCAGCGAAAAAACCAGCAGTTTGACAAAGGTTATAATCATATAAGAGTTGACAAAGTAACCGATTCGTTTTTGCATGCTTCTTCCCAAAATGTAAAAAATAAGCAGCGTAACCAGATAAAAGAAAATCAGGATGTACGGATACGCTGGAGTAATCGGTAGCGAGGGGAAAACAGGCGTAACCAACAGTGAAATAAAAAGCAATATCAATGACATCACCGAAAGGTAAATAATGATTTTTTTCTTTACGCTTTTCATAGTTTAAACTTAAAGACGCTATTTCTTTTTAAATAATTCACGGACTCCAAACAAAATTGCCCCGGCGGCGGCTAACAAAGTTAAAATAAGTGTGAAAACCGGAAAATTCCAATTTACCACTTTATCCAGTTCCCTGCCGCCAAAGGCACCGGCCACGATGATAATAATCATTTCAAAAGCCAGAGCCGAATATTTGGCATAAAAACTAAGAGGATTGTTTTTGTTCTTTTTCTTTTCGTTCATCCCCCTTGGATTTTCCATTTAAATCCATCTTGCATGCGCCAACAAACAAGGCGCCTGGCTCGATAGAAATCTTCGGGGTAGAAATATTGCCTACAATTCTGGCTGTTGCTTTTAAGACCGTCAGCTCCTCCGCCTGAATGTCAGCCTTTATTTCCCCGGCAATGTCAATATTTTTGCATTTTATCTCTCCTTCAACATAACCTTCTGTACCCACAACAACTTTTCCTTTTGCAAGTAATTTTCCCATGACCTTCCCGTCAATCCTTATATCTCCTTCGGTTTCCAAATCTCCGTTGATCTTCGTCCCCCGTGCCAGAATATTCGGCATAGAGGTGTCTCCGTTTGAATACATTTTCATCTCTTTTTTGGTTTGGGTTGATATATTCTTACTTATAATGCTCATCATAAAACTCTTTGTAGGATTGTATGTTTTTATCCTTGTAAAATAATGAATAATTCCTTAAAGATATCATATACAGCTCATAATCTTTTTGCGAAATACCCGAAAAAACATAGGCGTTTTCTTTCAAAGCCTGGTAATACGCAGCTGTTTGAATCATGTCTCCGAAACTTCCTACAGTGATAAGCCGGTATGTTGAATCAAACGTAATATTCTTTATTTCAGTGTGTCCTTTCGGAAAATATTTTTGATTGAAATCAGACAAACGGACTATCAGCGGTCTAATCTGCACAGTTCCGGTTTTGACAAGCATCATTACAAGATGAGGCGCAGTAGCATCGAAAACATAGGGGCTTGCCGTCATTTTATTTTTTTCCTTTGCCAATAATGCTGCTCTCTGCTCAGGCGTGATGCCAATACCATATTCCTTTTGCAACATAAGAATAATCTCATTTGCACGTGGTACTATATCACTGTTGGGATAAGATTTGACCAAAAGCTGCAGGGCGTTGTAAAGTGAATCCGGAACCTGAACCTTTCCAAGAGAAACTGCACGCAGATACAAAAACTTAGGCATCAGCACGGTATCGTCTTTGTACAGATGCATAGCACGTTCGGTATAGTTCAGAGTCCTGTAATAATCCTGATTTTCAAAAGCATTATAAGTCCGTTTGTAGAGTTGGGTTTCTTCTTCATGCTCTGTGACCAGTTGCTTATAATAATCAGGATTCTGAATTACTTTGGCGTAAAGGCTGTTGGGATAATTATTGACAATCAGATCCCGGTAAACCTGGGCTTTACTTTCCTGGTTTAAACCCGAATATATCTGATACAACATATACCAGTTCTGCAGTTTTTCAGGATCGGCCGGAAACCGATTTTGCAAAGCAAGATATGTATTTAGAGCATGAATTGTATCGTGAAGTGTTTGCAGATAAATAAATCCTAAGTCTTTGTATGAACTCATGATCAGGGAATCTGAAATCCTGAACTCCTGATTTGTACGTGGAATATTCTTAAGGTAAAATGCTCTTGATAACGGACCGCTTGCATTAAGTATTTCTTTTTTTCCATGACCTGTAAAGGCCGGTTGTGTTGTTGTTCCTGATTCGTTTTGTGCCGTCTGGCTCGGGAACATACTTTGCTTTCCACTCAAAAACCACATATCTTCCAGCTTTCGGTTGCCCCATTGTCGCACGAATTCGTTGTACCCTCTTGATTTGGCAGCTGGATTGTCAAAATACCAGATGCCCCCCGCTTGTGCCACCGGCGTGGTGGGGTTGGAAACCGGAGTATAATTTTGTGCTTCAGCCAGAACTTCTGCTTCCTTTTGTTGCGTCTTTTTTAAGTCTTTAATCCTGCGGTCAATCAAAGCATACAATGTGGCAGTATCCATTTTTGCCATTCGTTGCAAGCTATCCTGAACCTGAATGATCTGTGTGTTGTTTACAACCTCTGAAAGTACCGAAGCTGTTTTCTTAAGCTGGTCATAATCAGGGTAATTTTTAGGCATCGACTGAACAGCTGTATCATAATAAATCTGTGAAAGCGGATAATTTCCTTTATTGAAATACGTCTTTGCAAGTTTAACTGCTGAAGTAGTTTTTTGCCAGTTATCTTTTTTGCTGTGACTTACCGAAAGTCTTAAATAATGAATCATCATCGAATCCTGATGGCTTTTTTCAGCCACATTGGCCAGAGCATAATAGATTTTATCCAAAAATGGCTGATACTCGTTGGATGATGCCATCCTTTTTAGTGTCTTTTCCACATATTTATGATCTTGCTGCAGTGTATCGTAACTGGTTGCCAGTCGTAACCTTGCTTCAAAATCCAACTGGAATACAGGATTCCTTTTGATAACTTCCTTAAAATATTTTGCTGCTGTGTTCAGATGTCCCTGTCGTTGGTTAATTTGCCCTATAATAAACATGATTCGGGTACGAAGCTCCTTGTTTCGACAGGTTTTCAGACCCTGTTCCAGAAAGGGATAGGCATCATCCAGATTATTCCGGGCAATATAGAAATCTGCTTCCACCAGTGGGAGTTCCATTTTCAGTGGAATGGGAAAATTTTCATCCGTCAAACGGCTGCGCAGCAAATTTAACTCAGCGTCTGCTTTTTCATAGTCGCCTGATTCGATATACGTTTTGGCCAGCCAGAGCATCCCATAATAATGAATCGGGGCATAATTATACTTCTGTGAAACAAACTCAAAAATTCTCCGTGCAGCGGTAAAATCCTTTTTGTAAAAATTGGCCTGCCCCATCAGCAAATAGCTGTATTGCACCCATCGTATCAACTCTTGTCCGTTAAAAACCATGGAATGCTGCTGAATCCCTTCTGATGACTGCTTAATAGCATCCTGCATGAGAGGCTCAACTCTTTTTGCCAGTGCCTCATCACCATAGTTATAAACCCTCAAAACCTGGCTGAAATTATCCATTGCATCGGTTCGAATTTCATTAGCCCCTTTATCAAGGCTTTGTTTACCATTCCAATATACATTGTAATGACTTGTCAGCCTATGATACAGTCGTGCTGCCAGCGTATTGCGCCTGGTGGAACATCCTGAAACACCCAGCAACAGGCCGGATAAAACTATCAGGAAAAAAAGACGATGTTTTTCGTTCGCTTTCAAGAAAGACTTTTGCTAATTAAAACTGCTGTTTGCTTATTTTATTTTGGTTAAGCTGCAAATGTAATGATTTATCATATCTTTCTTTGAATGTCCAATAGCCGGAATATGTTACTTTTTTGTAAAGCATCCTAAATCTTACCATTTGTTAAATTCATTTTTTCCACAAACTAATTCTTACCTTTGCGGAGGTCAATAATAATTCATGGCAACAAAAAAGGAAAAGAAAAAGTGGTACAAAAAACTCCATACCACTTATCGTCTGGTGTTTCTAAACGAAAAATCTTTTGAAGAGCGATTCAGCTTCCGTTTGACGCGCATGCATGTTATTACCACACTTTTTAGTCTGGCTGTCATTTTTATCGTTCTCACCTTTTTTCTGATTGCCTATACACCATTGAAAGAATACATCCCCGGTTACCCGGATATTAATCAAAAAAGAGAGCTATACCACTTAAACCGAACGATTGACTCCTTGCTTCAGGATTCGAAACAGAAAGATGTCTTCCTTACTAATATTAAAAACATTATCGAAGATAAAGATACGCAAGTCAGCTATAAACCTCCGAAATCCACTCGTGTCAGTTATGACACTATTATTGATCGAAAAACAAAACAGGACAGCATTTTGAGAGCGGAATTTGAAAACGAAACGAGGTTTAACCTGTATCCGACATCACCTGAAGGTTCAGCACTTATCCATAGCAAAGTTTTAATTCAGGACCAGAACTTTTTTGTACCGCTGGACGGAATCATCACTGGAAAATTCGATATACTTGAAAAACACTACGGTATCGACATCGTGGCATCACACAACGAGGCTATTAAATCGGTACTTGACGGAACAGTTATTTTGTCAACCTGGACTCCTGAGACCGGTAATGTTATTGCTATCCAGCATTCAGGAAACCTGATTTCTGTTTACAAACATTGTGCAACTCTGTTAAAACAGGAAGGTGATTTGGTAAAAGCCGGAGACCCCATTGCTATAGCAGGAAACACAGGGGAATTAACCACTGGTCCTCATTTGCATTTTGAACTCTGGTACAACGGCAACCCCGTGAATCCAACCGACTACATTAATTTTAAATAGAAGGCCTGTAATTAGTGAAAAAGAAAGTTGCAATTTTCGGTTCTACAGGTTCTATCGGTGTCCAAACACTGGAAGTCATCCGCCAGCAAAATGAGCATTTTGAAGCAGAAGTGCTTACTGCTTATGAAAATGTGGATTTGCTCATCCGACAGGCACAGGAATTTCGCCCTAATGTGGTCGTAATCGGCAACGAAAATTTTTATCAGAAAACATTCGACGCTCTTGATCCTCTGGATATAAAAGTTTATGCCGGTTTAGCTGCTCTCGAACAGGTTACTGCAATGGATAGCATTGACCTTATAATGATGGCCATTGTGGGTTTTGATGCTTTGAGACCTTTACTGTCAGCACTCAAAAACAAAAAACCTGTAGCCCTGGCTAATAAAGAAAGCATCGTTGCCGCCGGTGAACTGATAACAAAAGTTGCTCTTGAAAACAGAACGCCTGTCATTCCGGTAGATTCGGAACCTTCGGCCATTTTCCAATGCCTGACCGGCGAATTCAATAATCCGGTTGAAAAGATTATTCTCACTGCGTCAGGCGGACCTTTTGCAGGGAAAGAGGAAGAACATTTGTATCAGGTGAGCCCGGAAGAAGCCTTGAAACATCCGGTGTGGAACATGGGCGGGAAAACAAGCATAGACTCTGCCGGGCTGATGAACAAGGGACTGGAAGCTATCGAAATCAAATGGTTGTTTGATTTAAAACCGGAACAAATCGAAATACTGATTCATCCCCAGGCTATTGTTCACTCTATGGTTTATTTTTCAGATGGTTCCGTAAAAGCACAACTGGCAACCACTGATATGAGGATTCCCATCCAATATGCTTTGAGTTATCCGGAGCGTTATGCGAACAATCTTGAGCGACTGGACTTAAGCCGTATTGGTACTCTGAGTTTTGAGAAGCCTGATATGAAAAAATTTCGTAATCTTGCATTAGCTTTTGATGCGTTGAAAAAAGGAGGTAACCAGCCTTGTATTCTGAACGCAGCCAACGAATTAGGTGTTCAGGCTTTTCTCAGAAAACAAATCGGTTTTATGCAGATTCCGGAAGTAGTTGAACATTGTATGGAAAACCTGCCTTTCATTCAATCGCCTGTACTGGAAGATTATTTTAATACTGACGCGCTTTGCAGAGTCAGAGCTGCTGAATACATCAAAAAACATTGCGTTAAACAATGACTATTTTAATCAAGATTTTACAATTAATTCTGAGCCTTTCTATTTTGGTGATCATCCACGAGTTGGGACACTTTACTGCTGCCAAAATATTCAAAACCCGCGTTGAAAAATTTTATCTGTTTTTTGATCCCTGGTTTTCTCTTTTAAAATTCAAACATAAAGAGACAGAATACGGCGTGGGCTGGCTTCCGTTGGGAGGTTATGTCAAGATTTCAGGGATGATCGATGAATCCATGGACAAGGAACAGATGAAACTGCCTCCCCAGCCCTGGGAGTTCCGCTCCAAACCCGCCTGGCAGCGGTTGATCATCATGCTGGCTGGCGTCATCATGAATATCGTACTGGCGTTTGTGATCTACATGGGCCTGCTTGCTTATTTCGGAGAATCTTACCTACCCACTCAGCAAGTCAACAAATACGGCATCGCCGTCGACAGCCTGGCCCGGGAAATGGGATTTCGCGATGGTGACAAGATCATCAGTATTGGTGGTCAGGATGTAAAGAACTTCCAGAAAATACCCATAGTCATTGTCCTGAATCAGGCAAAATATGCTACGATCGTAAGAAACAACGATACGATGAACATTCAGTTTCCGGATAATACCATTCGTCAGCTGATCAAAAACAATAAAAGTGCCGGTTCGTTGCTGGAGCCCCGCATTCCTTTCGTGGCCGACCGGTTTGAAAAAGGATCTCCGGCACAAGCTGCAGGCCTGAAGGCAGGCGATACGATTATCGGGATCAACGGTCAATATCTTAAATATTTCACCGAATTCCGGAATGCCATCATCACACACAAAAACCAAAAGATCATACTGACCGCCAAAAGAGGTGCTGACACCTTGCAGCTGCCCGTTCAGCTTGGCGCCGACGGATTGCTGGGAGTTTATCCCAAAAACAACCTGGCGGACTTTTTCAAACTCGATCAAAAAAGATACACGATGCTTCAGGCCATTCCCGCCGGTATTACCCGTACTTACGACGGCATCGACAATTATCTGAAACAACTTAAGCTGATGGTTACGCCCAAAGTGGAGGCTTATAAAAATGTGGGCGGATTTATTGCCATCGGAAAGATCTTCCCCGGGATTTGGGATTGGGAAAGTTTCTGGCGCTTGACAGCTTTCTTATCCATCATGCTGGCAATCCTGAACATATTGCCGATTCCGGCACTGGACGGCGGTCACGTTCTGTTTTTGGTTTATGAGATCGTGGCACGCAGGAAACCCAGCGATAAATTCCTGGAAAATGCTCAGATTGCCGGAATGATTATTCTCTTCTCATTACTCATCCTGGCCAACGGCAACGACATACTGAAACTGTTCGGACATTAAGATATTCGTCTCTTCAATTGGCGCACGTTTTAAATGCTCATTTGCATTGCGCAGGCTTCTGCGCTTGCGTCATGCAATTCTTCTCCCATCAACAAAAAATTTATGATACCTGGCCTTCCGGACCAACAATGTAGTAAGTCCGTAGTAACGCTAAATCAAGTTCGTATCTTCTACTTAACTTCCTCTGACCTTCTTCGGATAAAGACCTATTTCTACGAAGAAAGTCAGAGGAAGAAAAATATGAAGTCAGGTGTATGAAAAGCTTTGGTACGGACTTAAACCGGAGTCGGGCCGAAGCTGAACTTCACTTCTTCCGGTTGACGGCATTTTTGCCTGTTGTGCTGGCCATTTTGAACGTGCTGCCAATCCGACTATGCACAGCTGGCACATTTTTTTCCTGCTTAATGAGATCGTCGCACGAAGGAAACCCAGGGACAAGTTCCTGGAAAATGCCCGAATTGGGGGGATAATCATTATTTTCTCCTGGCTCATCTTGGCCAACGGCAATGACATTCTGAAACTATTCGGACACTAAATCTTCTTTGATTGTCCGGGGTTTAAACCCCGGACAATGGAATATTTTTTAATGCTTCTCAGCATGAACCAGAGACTCAAGTCCCAGTTCCTGAATGCTGATCTGTCGCATCTCCACTTTCCTGATTTTCCCGGTAACCGTCTTTGGACATTCGTCAACGAATTTGAAATATCTCGGGACTTTATAATGTGCAATTGTGCCTTTGCAATATTCCAAAAGTTCCTCTTCCGTAATTTTCACACCATCGTTCACAATAATCCAGGCCATTACAGCCTCACCATACTTTTCATCAGGAACGCCGATCACCTGGGCATCGTTTACTTTGGGATGAGTACGCAGAAATGCTTCAATTTCTTTTGGATAGACATTTTCACCGCCACGGATGATCATATCCTTGATACGGCCTACAATATTAAGATAACCTTCTTCGTCCATGGTGGCCAAATCGCCTGTGTGCATCCAGCGGGCGCTGTCGATGGCTTGTTTTGTCTTTTCTTCATCATTCCAGTAACCCAGCATTACACTGTAGCCTCTGGTACAAAGTTCGCCTTTTTCACCTCTGGGAACCACCAATCCGGTAACTGGATCGACAATTTTAACTTCCTGATGCGGATGCACTTTTCCCACAGTGCTTACTCTTTTGTCGAACGGAGTATCTGTATTAGTTTGAGTACTTACCGGACTCGTCTCTGTCATGCCGTAAGCTATTTGCATATCATCCATTTCCATAACCTGCTGTACTTTTTTCATCAGGTCAACAGGGCAAATGGAACCAGCCATAACACCGGCACGCAGACTCCTGACATTATATTTTGCGATATCCTTATGATTCAGCTCGGCATGAAACATAGTTGGAACACCATATAATACAG
Organism: Bacteroidales bacterium; assembly: GCA_014860665.1. GTDB lineage: Bacteria > Bacteroidota > Bacteroidia > Bacteroidales > F082 > Sulfidibacterium. Next base: position 40,391 of record JACZJI010000081.1, read on the forward strand.
TTGCTTTTTCACTATCAGTGGCCTTGATAACAGCTTCGGCATCAAAAGCCCGGCTTGGATAAATTACGGTTGCACCGTGTGACAGACAGCCGAGATTTCCCATCACCATACCAAAGCAATGATATAAAGGAACGGGGATAATCATTTTATCCTCATGGGTAAGATGAATCGACTCCGTTACAAAGAAACCGTTATTTAAAATATTATGATGACTTAGGGTAGCTCCTTTTGGGAAACCTGTTGTTCCGCTTGTATACTGGATATTAATCGGTTCATCAAAACTCAGGTTGGAAGCCAGCTTTTGCAGTACGATCTTGTCAACATGTTTGCCGAAATTCATAACATCCTGCCAGTTGAACATCCCTTTTTGCTTTTCGGTTCCCAACGTAATCACGCTGGTAAGATTAGGGGCTTTGGCAGAATTAAGTTGTCCGGGATCACTATACTGAAGATGAGGAAGCAATTCATAAATCATTGCCGTATAATCAGAATAATTTGATTTTTCATCAGATACCAGAAACTTACATCCTGATTGATTCAAGACATATTCCAATTCGTGCACACGATAACTCGGATTGATGTTTACCAGAATGGCTCCCAACTTGGCTGTAGCATACTGCAACACCATCCACTCGGCCCGATTGAGAGCCCAGATGCCAATGCGGTCGCCTTTTTCAAGGCCCATGGCATGAAGTCCCAGGGCACATTGATCTACTTGTTCTTTAAGTTGAGTATAAGTCCATGAAATGTTTTGATGGATTACTCTAAGTGCAACAACTTCAGGATAACGGGTGGCAATTTGATCAAACATCTCACCAATGGTCATTCCCAACAAGGGAATGCTACTGGTTCCGCTCACATAACTTAACGAATTACTCATAGGTTTAAGCATTAATGAATAAAAAGGTTATATATACTTGTTTTCAGTATGTTACAGCAGTTAATAATCAAAATACCAAAGAAATTCAGTGTATTCCTCAATCCTTTACGACGGGTGAAAGTAAAAAAAGATTGAGAACAGTTGTACTTTTTTCACAACATTTTTGATTTTCTCTTCAAACAAAAAGGAGGATCCGTTTCATTTAACAGAGGTTAAAGTTCTGTCTGAAACAAAATTAAGTGAGTTGAGAAATTATCTTCTCGAAGGCCGTTTCTTTCTTTTCGCAAATAATAGTTCAAGGACTATTACTACCAGGGTGGTAATGACGGCATTCAAGCCAATTTCATATAAGGTATTAAAGAAATGACGGAAACTGAAAAGTTCCAGAAAAGTCAGCGTAAGCTGATGAAACAATATCAGAGTGAAAGCATATCTCAGAAAACCGGAAAAACCCAATTTTGCAATACCTGGCTCATCGTTGGGATCAGCTTCCAGCCGAGGAAAATAGAAACGCAGTACACCTGGCCTGAGAAAAGCCATGAAAACCAGGGCTGCGGCATGAAGCCCCAGTGTATTTCCAAAAGCATCGATTACTAAACCCGTGACAAATGCCAAGAAAAGCAAGAGGCTTCTGTTTGTCTGAAAAGGCAGCAAAAGGATGAAAAGGACGTAAACATAAGGAATTATATAACCATGAAAAGGAACATTGTCGAGCACCAGAACCTGTAACAGAATAAGCAGGAAAAACCGGAAAATATTTTTTACTACAGGTTGTTTCATTGGGCAGCCTCCTTGATCAATTGAAGTTGCTCCTTTTTCATCAGGTTTTTGAGTATGTAGACATAATGCAGCTGTCCGAATGGCGTACCATATTTCAAACTGGCTGTACTCAATCCCTCATTTTCGCTTTTGTGATATGCCATAATCGTTCCTACCACCAATCCCGCAGGGAAAATAAATGAATTTCCACTGGTTACAATAGTATCTCCTTCATTCAGGTTAAAATGTGCCGGAATATCAACCACCTTTCCCAAATCGTAGTTATCAGAATTCCAGATTACATTCACCAGTTGATTATTCTTCTTAATACGGGCACTGATTTTAGCATTTTCATTCAACAACGACATTGCAATGGAATAGTTATCCGACACGCCTACAACAATTCCCGCTATTCCCTGATCAGAAATCACTCCCATCTCCTTTTTAATACCCTTGTTTTTGCCCACATTCAGCACCATAAAATTATTATACCGATTCACTGTGTTCCGGATAACCGTGGCAGGAATATAAATATACACTGAATCCCTCCGCACTTTGGCCGTATCGGGATTTAAGTACGAAGACTTTAGTTTGTCTCTCAGGCGGGCATTTTCTTCGAGTAGCTTATTATTTTCAGCTTTCAAAAAAAAGTAACTTGAGATATTGTTATTGGCATCAAGTATATCTCCTGTTACATCGTTGGCAGCATTAAAACTAAGTGTTCTCTGATAGGAGTAGGTATTGATCAACATACTGAAAGCAAGTACTTCCAGAATTATGAAAATGACAAAAAACTGATGTTTCCATAAGAAAATGATCAAATTCCGCATGAAGCCTGTCGGTTTGTTTCTTACTTAATCAGGAAGGTAAATTCTTCAAAGTTTTTCAAAGCAATACCTGTTCCGCGGGCCACTGCACGCAAAGGATCTTCAGCCACGTGAACCGGAAGTTTTGTTTTTTGATGAATCCTCTTGTCTAATCCACGTAACAATGAACCTCCACCTGCAAGATAAATACCTGTACGATAAATATCGGCAGATAGTTCGGGCGGTGTTTTTTCCAAAGCATTAAGAACTGCGGCTTCAACCTTGGAGATAGATTTGTCAAGGCAGGCAGCAATTTCCTTATAGTTTACTTTTATCTCTTTTGGAATTCCCGTTAACAGGTCACGGCCGTGAACTGCGAAATCGTCGGGTGGATTTTCCAGTTCCGTGAGGGCTGAACCAACTTCAATTTTAATCCGTTCAGCAGTCCGTTCACCAATGGTGATGTTATGCTGTTTCCTCATATATTCTTCAATATCGTAGGTAAAATCATCACCTGCAATACGAATTGATGTGTTATTCACAATTCCGCCCAAAGCAATCACAGCGATTTCACTGGTACCACCACCGATATCAATAATCATGTTTCCGGTAGGCTCCAGTACATCGATACCGATCCCGATAGCAGCCGCCATAGGTTCATGGATCAGGCGGATTTCTTTGGCACCGGCCTGTTCTGCAGAATCTTTAACAGCACGCTGCTCCACTTCCGTGATGCCCGAAGGAATACAAATTACCATCTTTAAAGCCTGTGGAAACCAGGCATTTTTGATACCAACCATTTTGATCATCTCCCGGATCATAACTTCGGCAGCCTGAAAATCGGCGATAACACCGTCACGCAATGGCCGGATGGTTTTGATATTGTCGTGGGTTTTTCCATGCATCATCATAGCTTTTTTCCCCACAGCAATAATTTTTCCTGTAGTCCTTTCGATAGCGACAATGGAGGGTTCATCGACCACTACCTTATCATCGTAAATTATGATAGTGTTGGCAGTTCCGAGGTCGATAGCAATCTCTTTGGTTAGAAATGAAAATAAGCCCATTGTTTATATTTTGTTTATCTGATTTTAATATTTCTTTGTTACAAAGGTAGTTAATGTTTAAAATGTCTGATACCTGTAAATACCATAGCCACATCATGTGCGTTGCAATAGTCGATAGAATCCTTGTCTCTGATAGACCCGCCGGGCTGTATAACGGCTTTTACTCCTGCATTGGCTGCTATTTCAACAGAATCTGCAAATGGGAAAAAAGCATCCGATGCCATCACAGCTCCTTCCAGGGACAAATTAAAACTTTGGGCCTTGACAATAGCCTGTTTCAGGGCATCAACCCTTGAGGTCTGTCCGGTTCCTGAACCTATCAACTGTTTGTTATTTGTAAGAACAATGGCGTTCGACTTGGTATGTTTTACAATTTTATTGGCAAACAATAATTCGGCAACCTGTTCCTTGGTAGGCTTCAGACTGGTTTTTGCTTCCAGATGCTCAGTTGTTTCAACAACCAAATCAACATCCTGACAGAGAACTCCGTTGAGCAATGAACGATATTGACGTTTTGGGAATTCAACCGGTTTTCTTTTCAGGATAATCCTGTTTTTCTTGGATTTCAGAATTTCAAATGCATCATCATCATAGTCCGGGGCTGTAATAATTTCAAAGAACAGCTTATTGATTTCTTCAGCCACTTCTTTTGTAATAACCCTGTTTGTGATTAATACACCGCCAAATGCAGAAACCGGATCACCGGCAAGAGCATCTATCCATGCATCTAACAAATTATCTCGTGTTGCCACCCCACAAGCGTTGGTGTGTTTCATAATAACAAACGTGGTTTCTTCAAATTCATCGATCAGATGGATGGCTGCATCCAAATCCTGAAGATTGTTGTAAGAAATTTCTTTTCCGTGCAGTTGTTCAAACACTTTATCCATATCGCCGAAGAAAACACCCTTTTGATGCGGGTTTTCTCCATAACGCAATGTTTTGGCATTTCGTATGCTTTCTTTAAATGCTGGAATCCTGCCACTACTCATCCATTTGAAAATGGCTGTATCATAATGCGAACTCACATCAAAAGCATGTGCGGCAAAATATCTGCGATCTTCAATATCTGTGCTTCCTGATTTTTCATCAAGCAAAGAAAGAAATTCACCGTATTTTTCAGATGAGGCAATCACCAAAACATCTTCGAAGTTTTTAGCTGCAGCCCGAATCAGAGAGATTCCTCCAATATCAATCTTTTCTATGATTTCATCTGCATTGTCGGTATTTGCAAGTGTTTCCTCAAAAGGATATAAATCTACTATCACCAAGTCAACTTCAGGAATCTGATATTCCGAAAGCTGCTTAAGATCAGTGTCGTTGTTACGTCTGGCAAGAATGCCGCCAAAAACTTTTGGATGTAAGGTCTTAACCCGGCCACCTAGTATCGAAGGATATGAAGTAAGAGACTCGACTGTTTTCGCTTCGAATCCTTTTTCCTGAATAAACTTGTAAGTACCACCTGTAGAATAAACCTCTACACCTAGTTCATTCAGCTTTGTTAAAACATTTTCTAAACCTTCTTTGTGGTAAACCGAAATTAACGCAGTCTTTAATTTTTTCACAACACAATGATTTTTAGTAATTTATAATATTGCTTACGCAGAAATTTTTCTTTTTGCAAAATACAAGTTATTGACGGAATTTTGGCTTAACTTTGAAAATATATTTTAATGCCTGTTTCCTTACCTGAAACCGGGTCAAAGATATAAAACATGATTATCTTAAAACTTCTTTATGAAAGCGTGATAATGGCTTATAATTCGTTAATAACGAATAAAGTAAGAACTATCCTTTCTCTTCTCGGTATCACCATCGGTATTTTCTCTGTTATTTCTGTTTTTACTGTTTTTGACAGTCTCCAGAATAACATAACAAGTGATATTAATTCACTGGGAAATAATGTTCTTTTTATACAAAAATGGCCATGGGCTATGGGTGGCGATTATCCCTGGTGGAAATATTACCAGCGTCCTGAGCCTAAATTACAGGAAGTTAAAGACGTCTTAAAAAGAAGTTATGCTGCTGAAGATGCAGCTTATATGTTTAGTGTTAGCAGAAATGTTTACCAGCGTGACAACTCTGTGGAAGATGCTCCGATTGTAGCCGTTTCTTACGAGTATAATCATGTAATGCCTTTCGACTTGCAAGAAGGTCGATATTTTACCCAAATAGAATGTCAGGGGGGCAGAAACCTGGCCATCATCGGAGCTACCATGGCTCAGGATTTATTTCCTAACCAGGATCCGATTGGAAAAGAAATTAAAGTTTTTGGACGAAAACTGGATGTTATAGGTGTTCTAAAAAAACAAGGAAATGATGTTTTTGGCAACTCATCCGACAACTGGGTTATCGTTCCGGTAAACTATGCTCGCGGAGTAGTTGATTCAAAAAATATCAATTCAACAATTGTAGTAAAAGCCAAACCTAATATTTCCAATACTGAACTAAAAAGTGAACTCACAGGTATCATGCGCTCTATCCGAAAATTAAGACCAGGTTCAGACGATAATTTTGCCATTAATGAGACAGATATTATCACTAAAGGTTTTGATTCACTTTTCCGTGTAATTTCAATTGTAGGATGGATTATCGGAGGATTTTCTCTGCTGGTAGGAGGTTTTGGTATCGCAAACATTATGTTTGTGACGGTGAAGGAACGTACCAGTCAGATCGGAATCCAGAAATCTCTGGGAGCCAAAAATTATTTCATTTTGCTTCAATTCCTGTTTGAATCAATTTTTCTGGCCGTTTTAGGTGGTGTCGTTGGGTTGCTCATCGTCTTTATCCTCACTTTTGCTGCTTCTCATCTGATTGGATTCGCACTAGCACTGTCTATCAAGAATATTGTGCTGGGACTTTCTGTTTCTATTTTCATTGGATTGGTTTCAGGATACATTCCTGCCTGGACAGCTTCGCGGCTTGAACCTGTGGAAGCTATGCGGTCGACATTTTAAAAATAGAGAAGACAAATTCCTCTTTTTCAGATTTCATAACATTTTTTAACAAAATCGTTTTTACCTGAATTTTATCATTTTTTCATATCTCGTTATTTAATGGAAATCAATTTGTTATCTGTGTATTTTCTAACAATATGGGCTTCTTCAGAACTGCCTTTCTATTGAAGAATTTTACCTCAGAGAATAATTTGATAGTTATTTTTAAACAATATAAAATTAATCTCTCCGTTTCCACTCGAAGACAATTGTCTTTGTAAAAATTACAATTTCGCATTGACAATGAAATTAATAGCACCCAACAAAAAAAATTAAGTTATTCGGTACTTCTTTATCTCGTAAATATTTCCAATTTAGCAAACACTTTGATCATGAAAATTATGAATGGTAAAGGAATACCTGGTATTATAGCATTCTTTTCCGGATTCGTCTGGTGGATGAGCAGCTGCACACACGCGCCTGGTATTTACTACAACAACACTGCTGTAAACAGTGGCGCTTGCAGCTCAGACACTGTTTATTTTCAAAATGACGTCCTTCCTCTGCTGAATTCAACCTGCGCCGTGAGTGGTTGTCATGATGCAAGCACAGGAAAAGAAGGCATCGTATTAACCGATTACGGTTCTGTAATGAGAACGGGAGGAATTGATGTAAAAAATCCATCATCAAGCCGAATTTATCGCGCCATTACAAGTACAGGAGAAGGCCACATGCCCCCCAGAAACTATTCTTCCTGGACTTCTGCCCAGGCAGCAGATCTTTTAACATGGATAAGTCAGGGGGCTAAAAATAATGCATGCACACAAATGAATTGTGACACTTCATCAGTATCCTTTTCAGGAAGTGTACAACCAATTCTTCAGAAATATTGTATCGGTTGCCACAGCGGATCCAATCCTTCCGGAGGAATTAATATGACCAATATGACTTCACTGATGGTAGTCGTAAACAACGGCTCTCTTATGGGTTCCATCCGACAGGATGCGGGATATAATCCCATGCCCCTGGGAGGCGCAAAACTCAGCAGCTGCGAAATTGCAACCATCGGAATCTGGGTCAATGATACAACCGGAGGAAATTCAGGGTCAACTTCAGGATGTGATACAACAACTGTAACTTTTAAAGGAAGTGTGACCCCAATTTTGCAACAATATTGCTATAATTGCCACAGTGGAACGGCCTCTTCCGGGGGGGGCATTGACCTGTCTAACTACTCAACCCTGGCTACTTTTGCCGGTAATGGTTCGCTGATGGCATCTATCCGTCATGACCCAGGGGTTGTCGCCATGCCGAAGGGACTGCCCAAACTAAGCAGTTGTGATATTGCGACCATTGGCATCTGGGTAAGGGATACAACCTTTACAAACACAGGAGGAGGTGGAGGAACCGGCGGATCCACCAGCACCTGCAATCCTGATACTGTTTATTTTCAAAACACAATTCTTCCTATGCTTGTCAGCAATTGTGCTGTATCGGGATGTCACGATGTCACCACACATAAGGAGGGGGTTCAGCTAACAGATTATGCTTCTATTATCAACACAGGAGGCATATCTCCCGGAAATCCAAGTGGAAGTAAATTATACCGTGTCATAACGGCTTCCGGTGAAGATCAAATGCCACCATCTTCGCGCACCCCTCTGACAATCGATCAGATAAACGCTATCAAAACCTGGATTCTTCAGGGGGCTTTGAACAACAGTTGCAATGCCGGATGTGATACTACCAATGTTACCTTTTCGCAAAGCGTTTTCCCTATAATTCAGACCTATTGCCTCGGATGTCACAACGCACCCAGTCCGGGAGGTGGAATTTACCTGCGAAATTATGCCGATATCATCACCGTAGTGAACAATGGAAAACTCTGGGGCGCTATTAACCAGGATCCCGGTTTTATAGCCATGCCACTTGGAGGGAACAAACTATCTTCTTGTGATTTAGCAACTTTTAAAATCTGGATAAACAATGGAGCACCGAACAATTAGAAATCTGCTGCTGGGATCGGGGATGTTCATTATTTGGACACTTTCATCCTGTTACAACGACAACTATCAGACCTTATACCCTTCCGGACCCTGTGACACAACAGGAGTGACTTTTTCCGCTACTGTCAAGCCTATTTTGAGTACAAACTGTACAGGATGCCATAACAGCAATTTTCCTTCCGGAAGTATTGCCTTAGACACATACAGCAGTGTTGTCTCAGCCGTTAAAGGGGGACGTTTTCTGGGAAGTATCCAGCAAGCACCCGGTTATATTCCTATGCCACAAGGTGCCGGTAAACTGAGCGATTGCGACATCTCCAGAATTGAAGCCTGGATCAACAAGGGAATGCCTAATAATTAATAATAAACCATTTAAAACAGTAAAAATGAAAAATTTCAAACGCGTTTTGGGGATTCTGTTTGTTCTTGGAATCCTCCTGGCCGCTTATATCTGGTTTTTTGTCATCAACAAACCGCACCGGAATTTTGAAACAGCTAAACCCGATATCACCATGAATGCGCGGCAGTGCTACAATGAGGCCTCGGAAAACAAACTGCACCCGGGAGGCAAAGTACTTGAAATTTACGGCGTTCCTTCCTCAGTAGAAAAATCCGATTCACTGGTGGTGGTCGTCTTTGCTTTTAAAGAGGGTATGTTTGGCAGCAGCGGCATCCGTTGCAGTATGCTGCCCGACAATCAGAAAAAAGCACTGGCACTGTCTACCAGCGACACCATATATATTAAAGGCTTCTGTGCCGGATACAACGGTACAGATGTCGTTATGGAACATTGTTCAATCATTCAATCACCAAAAAACAAATAAAAATGAAAAAGTTCATGTTGGCAGCCTTCGTGCTGCTGATGGCTGTGCCTACTTTTGCACAACGCTATATTACGAAAAACGGATACATCAGTTTTTATGCTGCGACCAAGCTCGAAACGATCGAGGCCAAAAGCAACCAGGTCGACTGTGCCCTGGACACCCAGTCGGGATTCTTTGTCGTGAAAGCCCTCATGCGGTCGTTCATTTTCGAAAGGGCCCTCATGCAGGAACATTTTAACGAAGAATATGTGCAGAGCGACAAATATCCGGATGCCACGTTTGTCGGAAAAGTCGAAAACCTGAAAGATATCGGCTTTTCCAAACCCGGGACCTATCCCGCCGTGATCACCGGAAAATTGACCATCCATGGGATCACAAACACAATTACGGCTCATGGAACCTTTACCGTGGCCGATGGTAAGATCGCCGGCAGTGCCAAATTCCCAATCACCATTGGTGATTACGGCATTTCCATCCCTGCCCCCGTGGTCGGAAAAATTGCCAAAAGCTTTCTGATTACCGTAAAGGTAGATTTAAATCCACTGAAGTAGAAAATCACTAATTACATATTATGAGAAAAACACTGGTATTAATAATCGTTTCATTCTGTTTCATCGGAACCGCATTTTCGCAAAGCGATTCCACCAATCTGATGAATTTATTTGCGAACTCGGGTCCAAAAACTGTTTATACACAGGCCTCCTTTAAAACTACGAGAATTGTGCTGGGGCAATCTGTGGAAATGCCCGCCAAAGGCGACATGATCCTGGACATACAGCATCACTTCGGATATATTAACCAGGGAGCTTATCAGTTCTTCGGTCTGGACCAGGCAACCATGCGGTTGGGTTTTGAGTATGGGATCACCAACTGGCTGGCAGTGGCAATTGGACGGAGCTCCTACAATAAAACTTATGATGGGAGTGTGAAAATCAAGTTGCTGCGACAAAGCACAGGTGCTAAAAACATGCCCATTACCCTGGATTATTTCGGTGATATGGGTATTAACACGCTCAAGCCCCAGGACCTGTCCATTCATTATTATTTCAGCAACCGGCTGGTATTTCTGAACCAGCTGCTTATTGCCAGAAAGTTCAGTCCCGGCATCACTTTACAGCTAAGCCCATCTCTGGTTCACGTCAATCTCGTTGCAACACCTGCTGATTACAACAACATCATTGCATTGGGAACCGGAGGAAGAATCAAGATCACTGAACATACCAGTTTCAATTTCGAGTATTATGCCATGTTAAATAAACAACCGTCTTCCGTTTTCAGAAACAGCTTATCAGTAGGTTTCGACATTGAAACGGGAGGGCATGTTTTCCAATTGTTCCTGTCTAACTCACAAGGAATCATCGGGCAGTACTTTATTCCCGGTACCACAGGAAACTGGCGTAACGGAGACATTGTCTTCGGGTTTAATCTGACAAGGACTTTTGTACTGAAAAAGCCGAAGGCTTTTGAAAAATAAAATACCCTCTTACTCCATGGCGGAAACCTGAAAATATCAGGCAGAAGCCATGGAGATAAATTCTTTTAAATCAGAGTGTAAAATTCTTTGTATTTCGTCCGAATATTCATTTTCCGAAGCAACAAAAAGCATCCCGAAGAATGAATATTTTTTATGATCAAACTTTCTTAATTCCCAAACTTTTTCAAACGAAACAATCAACTTATCATAATTGAAAGATTCAATCCTGCTTGTTTCAACACCTGTTGTATTGTTAAGCACAATGATGCTATGTATTTTACCATCACTTGTTTTCAGGATATTTTTCCAGTCAGGCTTTTTTTGAAAAAAGTAATACTCATAAACATTGATACCATAGGCATACCAAGCCAAATCCGGTGTTGAGCACCAGCCGCCAAACCGCAAAGGATTCACTTCAATTGGAATTACTGTACCGTTTGAATCAATCCTTAATTCCACATGCATAGGAAATCGTTCAAGATCTGCCCGTTCTGCAAGTGTTTTTAAAAATTCTGTCACCTGTTCCAGATATTGTTCCATAATTTTTCCAGAAGTAAAATAAAACCGGTCGCCAACGTCACTGTCCGAAGAGAAAACATGCTTCATGATGTTCAGAATAACCGGTTCTTTCCGTTCGTTGATATAACAATCAATGGCAAATTCATCACCTTCTATCACTTCCTCAATAATAAATTCCGAAACGCTGTATACTTCTTCGGGATATATATCATTATTGGTTTTGATATCAATTTCCATTTGTTTAAGGACCATTGGCCAATCCTCGGCACTGTCAACCTTATATACACCCAAACTAAAAAATCCTACTGACGGTTTAATAATAAATGGGAACGGCAAAATCTCCAAGTTCAATTTAGGTAACTGCTCTGCGGAAACTTTCTGAAAAAAGTAATCAGGAAAATCCTTCTTTAAAAGTGTGCGAAAAGCAATTTTGTTTTTAAAAAGTTTAATTTTCTCTGTTAGAGAAGAAAAAGATTCATTTTGCTCAATCCAACCTATTGAATTCTCGGAGTTTGTGTATAAAGGGTTCCTTTTCTCCTCCCACCTTTTCAACGCTTCTTCTTTTGAAATTACAGCGGCTTTTCCATCTGAAATCCAGGTTGATATTTCATCCGTTTTTACCACGGGGATTTTGTACTTTTCAATTGTATCCAACAGAAATTTAGATACAAATGGTTTATCCAATAAAATCATAAGATAATGTTTGACAACAAAAATAAGAGTAAAAATAAGTGGAGCATTAGATTCGCTGTAAAGATATTTTACAAAAGTTCGCTACTTTTAAAGCGCAAAATAAAAACATATAAAATCTTATGTACCAGCCTCCTGATTATTACCAACTGGATGATTTACTGACCGATGAGCACAAAATCATCCGGTCTTCGGTCCGGGAATGGGTTGACCGTTCGGTGAAACCCGTCATCGAAAAATACGCACAGAAACACGAGCCTTTGCCCAAAAGTATTTTGCTGGAGATGGGTGAACTGGGGGCGCTGGGGCCCTTTATTCCTGAACAATACGGAGGTGCAGGCTTAGACCAAATTGCTTATGGTCTTATTATGACTGAACTGGAACGTGGAGATTCGTCGATCCGCTCCAGCGCGTCAGTGCAGTCTTCCTTAGTGATGTATCCTATTTTTACTTTTGGAGATGAAAACCAGCGTATGAAATATCTGCCCAAATTGGCCACCGGTGAATGGATTGGGGCTTTTGGCCTTACGGAGCCCAATCACGGTTCTGATCCCGGTGGCATGCTGACGCATTTCGAAGACAAAGGCAATCATTTTTTGTTGAACGGTTCCAAGATGTGGATTACCAACGCCCCCGTTTGCAATGTGGCGGTGGTCTGGGCCAAAGACGAAACCGGAAAAGTACGTGGTCTTTTGGTGGAAAGAGGCATGGAAGGCTTTTCGACACCCGAAACCCTGAATAAATGGTCGTTGCGGGCTTCCTATACCGGAGAACTGGTTTTCGACAACGTAAAAGTTCCCAAAGAAAATCTATTACCCAATGTTAAAGGTCTTAAGGGTCCGCTGATGTGTCTGAATTCAGCCCGTTATGGCATTGCCTGGGGTGTGCTGGGTGCTGCTATGGAATGCTATGATACGGCTCTGCACTATGCGTTGGAACGAAAACAGTTTGGGAAACCCATTGCCTCTTTCCAATTACAACAAAAGAAACTGGCGGAAATCCTTACGGAGATCACTAAAGCCCAACTTCTGGTTTGGCGGTTGGGACTTTTGAAAAACGAAGAGAAAGTCACACCAGCACAGGTTTCCATGGCCAAACGCAACAATGTGGAAATGGCTTTGAAAATTGCCCGTGAAAGCCGGCAGATTTTAGGCGCCATGGGTATCACCGGTGATTTTCCCATTATGCGCCACATGATGAATCTGGAATCAGTCATCACTTATGAAGGGACTCATGATGTGCATTTACTGATTACTGGAAATGACATTACAGGAATTTCAGCATTTGACTAAATATACCGTACCACTTCTTCCATGGGTTTTCTGGTCTTGTTGTGCCTTTTTTGGTAGACTGCTTCAGGGTAACCCAGTGGCGTGATGGAATAAATGACCTCATTTTCTTTGAGTCCTATGGCATTGGCCAATATTTCATAATCATAGTGAAGTATCCAGCAGGTACCTACACCTTCATTTTCGGCAGCCAGTATGATGTGGTCCATGGCAATAGTCAGGTCGGTTTCAATGGAATTAATCCCATCTTTGGGGCGCACCCAGGCTTTGGATTTGTCACCCACTATCACCAGAATATGCGGCGCACGCTGAAACCAGTCGCGCTGATAACAGGGCCGAACCTTTTTCAACATCTCTTCAGATGAAACCACCACAAAAGTCCAGGGCTGACGGTTGGCAGCCGAAGGGGCAATCCGTCCGGCATTGAGAATTCGCTCCAACACTTCTTTCGAGACCGGTTTCTTGGGATCATAACTTCTTACTGACTCTCTTTCTTCTATTACCTGATAAAAATCCATGGCGCTTCTTTTTAAAATTCAACAATCTAAGTTACACAAATTACGGCCCTTATTTTACTAACGGCCATCTTACTGTTTAAGATCATAACTTTTCAAAACCTTGTACACCGGTCCCGACGGCTGCAGGATGCTTTCGAAAAGATAAAACTGTTCAACCACCTGTTTTTGAAAAAACGTTTCATGATATTGTGAAATCACATCCTGAAAATATTTTTTGTTTGTAAGTTGTTTGATTCTTCCCAATGTTAGATGCGGAACAAAATTTTGCCTGTCTCTTTCAAAACCGGCTTCATCCAGGCTGTTTAACACATCTTCACCTAACGCTGTAAGATCCTGATTATTATCAGTTCCCAACCAGATAACACGTGGATCATAGCGGCTGCCGAAAATCCCTGAATTTTGCATGCTCATTCCAAAAATTGAATGCCGGGCTGCCACTTCCTTCAAAACCGAATCAATTCGTTTGATGTCTTCGGTGGGCGTTTTACCAAGAAACTTTAAGGTCAGGTGGAGATTTTGAGGTTCTATCCATTTTATCTTATCCAAAATCAACTTCTTTCTCAGTTCAACATAGATCTCTTTGAACTGGTCATCAGGATGAATTTTAACTGCTACAAACAAACGCTTCATAAAAAGATTTAAAGGGTAAAATTACTCTTTTTGAATAATAATTTTTGTTATTTTTGCCGCTCGTTGGGGGATTAGCTCAGTTGGCTAGAGCGTTTGACTGGCAGTCAAGAGGTCACCGGTTCGATTCCGGTATTCTCCACAAAAAAAAAGGAGGCTTTCGCTTCCTTTTTTTATTGTATTTAATTAATGCCTTATTTTCCAATCCTCAAAACTTTTATTCCTGCGGTAAATCATTCTGTTAGATGAAAAAACTTTTCTCAAAAAAATTACAGATTTAAAAAATACTTCTTTTAATAAATTTTCTACCTTTGCCCCCCTGAAAGTTTCGAATCATCCATGCCCGGATGGCGGAATAGGTAGACGCGCTGGTCTCAAAAACCAGTGAGGTAACACTCGTGCCGGTTCGACCCCGGCTCCGGGTACCAAGGAGATGGCAAAGATGTCGTCTCCTTTTTCTTTTTCACAAACCCAATTTAAAATCCATAATATTTCCTAAAAGTGTCTTAATCTGATACGTTCCCATTTTTACTATTCCTATATTTGCATATTCTTCAAAGTTTGAAAAATGAGCAACCAATCAAAAAAATATTCAATTTATCTTCCCATCGCTTTTGCACTGATCCTAATCTTTGGAGTAGGCCTGGGTTTTTTACTGGAAAGAAATGCGCAAAATACTACCGGAGTTACTTATCTGACACCCTCTCGGGGTCACTATGCCAAGGTTGACGACATTATCAAATACATTGAGAATAATTACGTTGATACTGTAAAACAGAATCAACTTGAAAGCTATGCCATAAAAGGCATGCTCAACGACTTAGATCCGCACTCTGCTTATATCTCAGCTGCTGAATACAATCAGATTAACGACCCGTTAATGGGAAGTTTTGAAGGGATCGGGATCAGCTTTAGCATTGTAAATGATACCATTATGGTGATCGATCCTATCCCCGGGGGCCCGGCACAAAAAGTCGGAATTATGGCAGGAGACAGAATTGTAAAAGTTAACGATACACTCGTCGCTGGTGTAGGAATCACCAACAATAAGGCGATCCACAAACTGAAAGGCCCCAAAGGGACTAAAGTAAACGTAAGTATTTATCGTCGTGGAGTTCCCAAGCTGATAGACTTTACGATTACAAGAGGGATTATCCCGACTTACAGTCTGGACATCGCTTACATGGTAAACAAAGATGTAGGCTACATCAAACTGAATAAATTTTCTGCAACCACTTACGAAGAGTTTGATAAGGCTGTCAAAAAATTACAATCCGAAGGGATGAAAAAACTCATCCTCGACCTCAGGAATAATCCTGGTGGATATCTGAATGCCGCCATCAATGTGGCTGATGAATTTTTACCGGAAGGGAAACTAATTGTTTATACCAAAGGGCTCCATCGTCCAAAATCCTATGCTTTTGCTACCAGCAAAGGCCGTCTGATTCACACCGACGTAGCTGTTTTAATAAACGAAGGAACAGCGTCAGCCGCTGAAATTGTAACCGGAGCGTTGCAGGATAATGACGTGGGTGTTGTGATTGGACGTCGTTCATTCGGAAAAGGTTTGGTCCAGGAACAGGTCCGCCTTCCCGATGGTTCGGCTCTTCGCCTCACAGTGGCCCATTATTACACGCCGACAGGACGTTGTATTCAAAGACCTTATAAAAAGGGTGATTTCGAGGCTTATTATGAAGAACCTTACCATCGTTATCTGGATGGAGAATTGACCAACCGCGACAGCGTGAAACTGGACAAAGCTGAGAAGTTTATCACTCCTAAAGGAAAAGTTGTTTACGGTGGCGGCGGAATCATGCCTGATATTTTTGTACCGCTGCTTGCTGATACACTTCACTCATATTACAACATTCTCGCAAATAAGGGACTTATCTACCAGTTTGCTTTTGACTATACTGACGCCCACCGTCCGCAACTGTCGAAATTCAAGAATTTCAGAAGTTTTGACAAGGGTTTTAATATGAGCGACAAAGAGTACAAGGACTTGGTGGCTTACGCTAAAGAAAAAGGCATTTCCGAAAGTCAGAGAAAAATTGCCGTATCGCAACAAAAGATCTCAATCCTGTTTAAAGCTTATGTGGGTCAGGATATTCTAAATGAGAAAGGATTCTATCCTATTTATCATCAGATTGACGATGTGTTCAAGAAAGCGGTATATGTACTTGACACAATGAAAGTACAACGTTAATTGACATTATTTTTAAATTCTCAGCTAAAATAAAAGGGCGGCTTCAAAAGTTGAAGCCGCCCTTTTCTATTTATGCGTGATCGTATTTATCATTTTTTATCAAGGGCAGGAAATAATCGCAACGCTTCTTTCACAATAAAATCTTCATCCTGATCCATCATACATTTAAAATGCTTTTTAGGGCATTTTTCGTATCCTATTTTACTGCATGGCCGGCATTTTAATCCTTTAACCTCCGCAATAACGACTTTTTCCTCATTGCCTGGTTCGTAGGGATACATTCCAAATTCAGGGACTGTATTTCCCCAAATACTGATGATTGGCTTTTTGAATGCTGCCGCAATGTGCATCAACCCGGTATCGTTGGTTATTATAATTCCAGCCTGACGCACCAGTGAAGCTGACTCGTTGAGTGAAAGTTCCCCACAGGCATTCATCACCTGTTTGTTTTCAGTCAGATTTCTAATTGTCTCTCCGTTTTCACGATCTTCAGGACCTCCTAAAAGTACAACCGGCCAAGGTAAACGACTCACTACACTCGCAGTCTTTTCAGGAGGAAACATCTTTGTCTTGTGCTGGCCACCGATCACCAGCCCTACAAAGGCATTTTCTTTTAGCGGCGGATAATTCTTCAGATTTACAAAATCCTCCTTTGGTAAAAAGAAATCAAGTCCTTTGTTATCTTTTTTTACTCCAAGACCTTCAACTGCGTGAAAATAACGATCCACGATGTGAACATTTTCAAGTCTGTTTACTTTTAAATTAACCAGCAGCCATTTTTTCACGTTCAATTTCGGAAAAGAAGAGGATGGGAGTTTCAGATTTCTTTTGACCCTTGATGAACGCAAATTTTTCTGCAAATCCACGATGAAATCAAAATGTTCTGTTTTCAAAGCCGGAATCGTCTCTATGGACTTTTTTTCAAAAACATGAACCTTATCCACATAAGGATTATGGACATAAAGGTCACGGTACTTATTCTTGGTCAAAACATGCAACTCACACTTCAACTGTGTTTTCAGTGCCCTGATAACAGGACTCACCAACACAATATCACCGATGGAACTAAAACGGATGAGCAGAATTTTTTTCACGCGTTCTCTTTTTACAAAGTTACCGATTTTCCCAACTGCTACTGATATTAGACAAATGAAAACTATAGGTAATTATGATTAAATGATTCCAGAAAGGCTCTATTTAACCAGCCTTGAGCCCACTTGCTCCCGGTAACATCCCTTCAAGTTTTGAAGGCTCATGAATAAGCACAGGAAGATGTTGCGGGCAAATCCAATAATTCATTCCTTTATAATCCAATTGTAACAACGGTGCTTCCTGTTCACTCTTTTTACAAAGAAGACACTGTTTTTTGATGTGATTTTCCATAGAAATTAATATTTAGTAATAGTTGCGTTAAAGTGGCAAAGATTATAATTTTTGGACACCGTCCCAGTTTGCAGGTCTAAATTTTATAATTTAGCCTTTTATAAATGAACTGAAAAAAGCATTTATTTTTTATGGTCTTCAGAAAAGAAACCAGCTTTTAAAGTTCCTGATTCTAAACTTTTTCAGATGAAAATACTTCATCAAATTGGCGAATATTTATACATTATGCTGCAGGCCTTTAAAAGGCCTGATAAAGGTTTTGTGTTCCGCAGGCAGCTTTTGCTTGATCTAAAAAGAATTGGGTCTGATTCCATTGGTATTGTTGCCATTGTTTCTCTTTTTCTCGGTGCTATTATCGCCATTCAGATGGCTTACAACATTGATTCACCATTTATTCCCAATACAATCATTGGTTTTTCGACACGTCAGATGATGGTTCTGGAAATCTCTCCAACGTTCATCAGTATGATCCTTGCCGGGAAAGTGGGTTCGCGAATTGCCTCAGAAATAGGTACCATGCGCATTACAGAACAGATTGATGCGCTTCGGGTGATGGGAGTAAATCCAGCCAACTACCTGATTTTGCCAAAAATTACAGCAGCTGTTATTTATTTTCCCATTCTAATCATCTTTTCCATTTTTCTTGGAGTTGTTGGCGGATGGATTTCCTCAATAGTGACAGGAATAGTTCCTTCAGCAGAATATATCAACGGAATTCGTGACTGGTACGATCCGTTTACCATCTCTTATGCCATGATAAAAACAGTGGTGTTTGCCTTTATCATAACTTCTGTTTCTGCTTACAAAGGTTATACCGTTAAAGGAGGCTCTGTTGAAGTAGGTCAGGCCAGTACTGACGCTGTGGTTCAAAGCAGCATTTTGATAATATTTTTTGATCTTCTGCTCACCCAACTCTTACTGACATGATTGAAGTTCAACACATATACAAAAGCTTTGAGGGAGCAACTGTATTGCAAGATATCAACACCTCTTTTGAGCAGGGGAAGACCAACCTGATCATCGGCCAGAGTGGCTCAGGAAAGACTGTTTTGATGAAATGCTGTATCGGACTTTATGACGTTGACGAAGGAAATATTTTGTTCAACGACCGGGAGTTTGCCCATCTTGCAGAAAAGAAACGCCAGCAAATTCGTCAGGAGATGGGGGTATTGTTTCAGGGCGGAGCTTTGTTTGATTCTTTTAATGTGGAAGAAAACATCATGTTTCCATTGAATATGTTTACCAACATGTCACCGAAAGAAAAAAAGGAGCGGGTCAATTTTGTTCTGGAGCATGTAGATTTGGCAGGTACAAACCGAAAATTTCCTTCAGAATTGAGTGGTGGCATGCTAAAGCGTGTAGCCATCGCCCGGGCTATTTCTTTAATTCCAAAATATTTGTTTGCCGACGAACCCAATTCCGGACTCGACCCAAAAACAGCCGAAAGAATCGACGGACTGTTATCCGACCTGACAAAAAAATTCAATATGACCACTGTTATCAACACGCATGACATGAATTCCGTGTTACAAATCGGTGAAAAAATTTCCTTTATCAACAAAGGAAAACTATGGTGGGAAGGGAACAATAAAGAAGTTTTAAAAACTGATAACGAAGAACTTAACGAATTTATCTTCGCAACAGCACTTACTAGAAGAATCAAAGAATAGATCATTTTTACGAAATTAACCGAGCTTTTAAATCTTTTTAACCACTCCAAAGGTTGAATAGTCTTATTTTTGTAATTCAAACCAAGAAATATGATACATATTACTAGAAGAGAACGATTTAATGCTGCTCATCGATTGTTTAAACCCGAATACTCAGACGAAAAAAATCTTCAGGTATTTGGCAAGTGTTCTAATCCTAACTGGCACGGGCATAATTATGAACTTTTTGTAACCGTTAGTGGCGAAATAGACCCCGAAACCGGATTCCTTATTAACCTGAAAGGGCTGAGTAAATTGATCAGAGAAAGAATTATTGAAAAAATTGACCATAAAAATATTAACCTGGAAGTAGAATTCATGAAAGGGCGTATGGCTTCGACGGAGAACCTGGCCATAGCTATCTGGGAACAATTGGAAAAACCGATTCTGGCCCTGGGTTCGAAGTTGCATTGCATTAAAGTTTATGAATCGGAGAATAACTATGTAGAGTATTTTGGTTAGTAAATTATTTGGCACCTTTTTTGTGAAGTGCCTTTTTAACATTTAAACAGTAGAGACATGCCGAAACCGATGTTTGATTACGAAAGAATAGAAACTTATGCTCCTGAAAAACTGGAGCAATTACAATATCATTATAAAGAAATTCTGAAGCTTATTGGTGAAGATCCCGAGCGGGAAGGATTACAAAAAACTCCTTTACGTGTGGCCAAATCTATTCAGTTTCTGACCCAGGGATATGATCACGACCCAAAGAAAATTTTATTATCTGCCAGATTTAAAGAGGATTACCGTCAGATGGTAATTGTAAAAGATATTGAGCTTTTTTCTATGTGCGAGCACCATATGATTCCGTTTATCGGAAAAGCACATGTGGCTTATATTCCCAATGGGTACATCACCGGTTTGAGCAAAATTGCCCGGGTTGTTGAAGCGTATGCCCGACGTTTACAAGTTCAGGAGCGATTGACAACTCAGATCAAAAATGCTATAAATGAAACATTGCATCCTCTGGGAGTGGCCGTGGTTATTGAGGCAAGGCATCTGTGCATGGCTATGCGTGGTGTTCAGAAGCAAAATTCTGTAACAACTACTTCCGATTTTACGGGAGCATTTGAAAGAAAAGAAACACGGGAAGAGTTTATTCACCTGATCTCTTCCAAATTATCATAACAAAGAGAATTATTTCAATTTAAAAAGACAAGAAAATGGAAAATAACATTAATATTTTCGAAAAGAAAACCCAGGCAGTTCCTATATCTCAGACCTTTCTTGCCAGTGTTTTCGGATGGATGTTCCTGGCATTGGCCATATCAGCAACTACCGCATGGATGGTGGCCTCCAGCCCGGCATTGATCGGTTCCATGGTCACCCCCACAGGTGGTATGACTATATTTGGAATGATCGTAACTTTTTCTCCTTTAATCATGGTCATTGCCATGGGCGCACGATTTAACCGGATGACAGCCTCTACCATGGCCCTGCTGTTTGTGCTGTTTTCCGTACTTATGGGCATGAGTCTTAGTTTTGTTCTTCTGGAATACACAGGCGCTTCTATCACCAAAACTTTTCTAATTGCTTCAGGTATGTTTGGCTTTATGGCCGTGATGGGCTATACTACCAAAACCGATCTTACTCGTTTTGGTAATATATTAATTATGGGTGTTGTGGGCCTTTTTATTGCTATGATAGTGAATATGTTCATGCGCAGTGGTGGCCTTGATTATATCATTAGCTTTTTAGGCGTTTTGATATTTACCGGATTGACTGCTTACGATGTCCAAAAGTTGAAAAGAATCGGCGCCGGAATGGTGGAAGGTGTTGAAAACACAAGAAAAATGACCATTATGGGTGCTTTGTCATTATATCTTGACTTCATTAATTTATTCTTATTTTTGCTGCGCTTTTTTGGCAATCGCCGATAAAGCATAAACCTTAAAGTGATTTTATGATTGCTTATGTATTCCCCGGTCAGGGGGCACAGTATGTGGGGATGGGAAAAGATTTGTTCGACAAGTCTTCAAAGGCGAAAGATTTGTTTCTAAAAGCCAACAATATCCTTAAATTTAAAATTACAGACGTCATGTTTGACGGTTCAGAAGAGGACCTCAAACAAACCAAAGTTACACAACCAGCAATTTTTCTGCATTCTGTCATTATGGCAAAAATAATGGGGGAACGCTTTCGTCCGGATATGGTCGCAGGCCATTCTCTGGGTGAGTTTTCAGCCCTTGTTGCCAACGAAACCCTTTCTTTTGAAGATGGGCTTAAACTGGTCGCCAAGCGTGCAGATGCTATGCAAAAAGCCTGTGAACTGGAACCATCGACAATGGCTGCCATTCTGGGACTGGATGACAGTATAGTGGAAGAAATTTGCATATCCATTCCGGATGTTGTTATTCCGGCCAATTACAACAGTCCGGGACAGCTGGTAATCTCAGGAACAGTTCCTGGTGTGGAAAAAGCTATCGAAAAGGCCACAGCAGCAGGGGCTAAAAGAGCTATGCTTTTGAAGGTCGGAGGTGCTTTTCACTCTCCGTTGATGGAACCTGCAAGACTGGAATTGTCTGAAGCCATTAATCATACTAAGTTTAACCGAGGTATTTGCCCGGTTTATCAGAATGTGACAGGACAATCGGTTACAGATCCTGAAATCATCAAAACCAATCTGATTTCACAACTTACTTCTCCGGTTCGCTGGACACAAATCATGAAGAACATGGTGGCCGACGGTGCCAAGGAAATTGTGGAAGTAGGTCCGGGAAAAGTATTGCAGGGATTGTTTAAAAAGATAGACCGAAACCTGGCCGTTAACAGTGCTGAATTTTAAGTTCCGATTTTTTATAAATAATTTATATCTGGTTGAAAGGAAGTCCTTAAAGGACTTAACATATTAATAAGAAAGGCTTGCGTAAACGCAAGCCTTTCTTATTTTAAACTAACACCCTTTGCAGGCTGTAAATCAACCTAAAATCGCATTAAAATTCATCAACAAGCTCAAAATCCAGCTGACGGCTGGCAAGGTCAATGTTTTTAACGATGACTTTCACCGGATCGCCCAAGCGGAGTTTTTGCCCATACCTACGCCCAATTATTTGATAATTATCTTCATCAAGATAATAGAAATCGTCTTTCATTGTACTGAAACGAACCAGACCTTCGCTTTTGCTTTCGCTGATCTGAACGAAAATACCCCATTTACTTACACCTGATATTAAACCATCAAAAATTTTGCCTTTTTTGTCCAGCAGATATTCGACTTGCTTGTATTTTATGGATTCTCTTTCAGCATCCGCAGCACGTCTTTCCATTTCTGAAGCATGCTTGCACTTTTCTTCGAAATCTTCTTTTTTAGCTGAATTCTTACCTTCGAGATAACGCTCCAGCAGCCTGTGAACCATCAAATCGGGATAACGGCGGATCGGAGAAGTAAAATGCGTGTAATAGGGAAATGAAAGTCCATAGTGACCAATATTGTCCGTTGAATAATATGCTTTTGCCATGGTACGGATAGCGATGCTTTCCACCATGTTTTCCTCGCCTTTTCCCTTGACATCCTGCAAAAGTTTGTTGTAGGATCGGGCCAGTGCTTCATGTGACTGAATGTTCAATGAATAACCAAGCTTTCCAAGGAATTGCAAAAAAGTATTGAGTTTTTCAGGATTGGGCTGATCATGAACGCGGTAGACAAATGTCTTAGGCGGTTTTTTGTTTTCCGGTTTCCCGATATGCAATGCCACAGCTTTGTTAGCAAGTAACATGAATTCTTCGACAAGAAAATTGGCGGTTCCGGTTTCCTTTACATAAGCTTCTATCGGCTTCCCTTTTTCATCCAGCTTAAAACGAATTTCCGGTGTATGAAAATTGATTGCCCCGTTTTTAAACCGTTTCTCCCTGAGAATTTCAGCCAGGGAATGTAACTTTAATAAATCTTCTGAATATTCGCCACTTCCACTGTCAATAATGTCCTGAACTTCTTCATAAGCAAACCGCCTGTCGGAGCGAATTACCGTTTTCCCATACCAGGTATCCAACACTTCGGCCTTTTCGTTCATCTTGAAAACGACTGAAAAAGTAAGCTTCTCTTCGTTGGGCCGCAACGAACAAACGCCGTTGGAAAGTTTTTCGGGAAGCATAGGAATAGTACGGTCTACCATATAAATTGACGTTCCGCGGTTGAAAGCTTCCGCATCAATTAAGGAACCCGTGGTAACATAATGCGAGACATCAGCGATGTGCACACCGACTTCCCACAGTCCATTCTCAATCTTTTTCAGTGAAAGCGCATCATCAAAATCCTTGGCATCCACCGGGTCAATGGTAACCGTCCAGACGTCGCGGAAATCTTTTCTTTCAGCAACAACTTCCGGCGTAATACCGGCATCAATTTTTTCGGCTTCTTTTTCGACGGCTTTCGGAAACGACAATGGAAAATCATTGTCTGCCAGAATAGACATCATCTCAACATTATTTTCTCCAGGCGTTCCGAGGACTTCAATAATTTCCCCGAAAGGGTTGTTGGAATGTTCCGGCCAGTCAGCAATCCGCACCAGTACTTTCTGCCCGTTTTTTGCGGATTTTATATTTTCTTTCGTTACAAAAATATCATATGGCATACTTTGTGAATCAGGGATAACAAAACCGTAATCCTTGCTCAGTTCCAAAATTCCGACATACTGAGTTTTGTGCCGCTCCAATATTTCCACAATCTGCCCTTCAGTCTTGTGTCCCTGTCTTTTGGGCATCAGCAACACCTTCACATGATCCTGGTTCAGTGCATGCCGTACGTTGTTAGGCGCTATGAAAATATCATCACCTCCGTCATCGGGCATGATATAAGCCTTTCCGGTCTTTTTCAAATCCACGATCCCGGTAAGGTATTTTTTCTTTTTGCTGAACTTTTCAAGTTGTTTGGGGTTAAGCCTGAACTTCCCTCTTTTCACTTCGTAGAGTAACCCTTCCTGCGTCATGGCAACCAACAGATGATAGATGAGCTCGCGGTCAGGTTTGGTGTTGATATGAAGGATATGGGACATCTGTTTCGCATTGTACGGCGTAAACGGGTTTTCTGCGAAAGCGCTTAGTATCACGGCCCGCAGGCTAGATTCAGGATATTTGCTTTTTTTCTCTTTCTGTGCCATGTTTTTCGTTTTAACAGTTAATGATTTAATTGCGGTATGGCGCCAATCAGTTGCCGCGTATATTCACTTTTAGGATGAAAATAAATTTCGTCCGCATCACCTACCTCCACTATTTTTCCGTCCTTCATTACCATGATGCGATCCGACATAAAACGCACCACCGAAAGGTCGTGCGAGATAAAAATATAAGTAAAGCCAAACTCGGCTTTCAGTTCATTCAATAGATTCAGCACCACTGCCTGAACTGACACATCCAGTGCGGAAACTGCTTCATCGCAAACAATGAATTTAGGATTCAGTGCCAAAGCACGGGCAATGACAATACGCTGCCGCTGACCGCCGGAAAACTCATGTGGATAACGATAATAATGACTTTCTTCCATTCCTACTTTCCGAAGCAATTCAAGAACCTTTTCTTTTCTTTGTGTGCGGTTTTTATAAAGTTTATGCACATGCATCGGCTCCAGAATGGCTTCGCCGATACTCAGCCTGGGATTCAAAGAAGAATAGGGATCCTGAAAAACAATGTTCAGTTCTTTGCGGTGTTCGTTCAACGATTTCCACGACATGGAAATCAAATTTTCATTTTCATAGAAAATACTACCTCCATCGGGATTGATGAGCCGGAGCAGGCTTCGCCCCAAAGTTGTTTTTCCACAACCGGACTCTCCCACCAGACCCAAGGTTTCGCTGGGGTAAACTTTAAAACTCACTTCGTTGACAGCGCGCAGCGTTTCTTTGGGTTTACCAAGAAAAGTCTTGCTCAACGAATATTCTTTAATCAAATTATCTACTTCCAGTAATGGTTCCTTTTCATATAAAAGTTTTAACCTTTCTTTCCGGCTTTCGTCGGTTTCTGTTTCCCTTGCGGGGATATTTTTATCACCATTCAAGAAATCACTCAGTGTTGGAAGTTTTTTAACCCGGTGACCCATCGGTGGACGGCAGGACAACAGGCCTCGTGTATACGGATGTTGAGGGTTTTTCAGAATTTGTGTCACAGATCCAGATTCCACCACTTTTCCGCGATACATAACAGCTACATCGTCGGCTATTTCAGAAACCACTGCCAAATCGTGGGTAATGAAAAGCATGGCCATGTTGTATTCTTTCTGCAGCCTTTTCAGCAACAGCAGAATCTCCTTCTGAACCGTCACATCCAATGCGGTGGATGGCTCATCAGCAATAAGAAGTCCGGGATTATTGGCGATAGCCATAGCAATCATGACGCGCTGTTTCTGACCACCGGAAATCTGATGCGGATAAGATGAAAATATCTTTTCCGGTCGTGGGAGTCTTACATTTTGAAACAATTCAATTACCTGATTTCGGGCCTCTTTTTTAGTAATTTTCCGGTGTTCCATGATTACTTCTTCCACCTGTTTTCCCAAGTGCATCAAGGGATTCAGCGCCGTCATGGGTTCCTGGAAAATCATTGATATTTTTCTGCCCCTCCATTGTCTCATTTCCTTATCGGAGAACGATGTAAGGTTTTGTCCGTCAAAAATAATTTCTCCATTCAAAATCTGTAGCTGAGGAGGCAAAAGGCCCATTATGCTCAGCGCTGTAAGGGATTTCCCGGAACCCGTTTCACCCACCAACCCCAGGCATTTTCCTTCGCTTACTTCCAGATTCACTCCATCCACCAGCTTTAAACCGGATTTTGCCCCTTTTTTTCCGATGTTTAAATTCTTCACGCTTAACATTGTTTCAAATGTACAGAGAAAATGCCGGTGGCAGGAAAATTAACCTAAAAATAATCATCCGAAAATGAATACGTTTCGTATGGAATTTCAATTGTTAATAAATTAACTATATTTGCGCCCGAACCTAAAAGAATTAACTAAAAATGACAAGTAATAAAGTATTAAGAGGCGGGGAATTCCTCATTAAAGATACTGATCCTCTGGATGTTTTCATTCCGGAGGAATTTGATGAAGAACAGAAAATGATTGCGCAAACCTGCGAAGATTTTCTCAAAACGGAAGTCTTTCCCATCCTTGATCGCATTGATTCTCAAGAAAAAGGATTGATGCGTGACCTTCTTGCAAAATCCGGGGAACTGGGTTTACTGGGGATTTCAGCACCGGAAGAATATGACGGTTTCGGACAAAGCTTTGTAACCTCCATGCTGGCTTCGGAAGCTATGGGCGCCGGACATTCTTTTTCTGTGGCTTATTCAGCACATACGGGAATAGGAAGCTTGCCACTGGTTTACTACGGTAATGAAGCTCAAAAGCAAAAGTATCTTCCCAAACTGGTGAGCGGCGAATGGGCGGCAGCCTACTGCCTGACGGAACCCAACGCCGGCTCGGATGCCAACTCCGGAAAATCGCACGCCGTGCTTTCCGAAGACGGAAAACATTACATCCTCAACGGGCAGAAAATGTGGATCACCAACGGCGGTTTCGCCGACCTGTTTACCGTGTTTGCCAAGATCGGCAACGACCGCGTTTACTCTGCATTCCTGGTGGAAAGTTCCTGGGACGGCGTGGTGATCAACGCCGAAGAAAAGAAAATGGGCATCAAGGGTTCCTCCACGGTGCAGCTGTTTTTCAACGACGTAAAAGTGCCGGTGGAAAACCTACTGGCACGGCAGGGCATGGGTTTCCGCATTGCGCTGAACATCCTGCACATGGGACGCATCAAACTGGGCGCCGCCGTGCTGGGCTCGGCCAAACGCACCGTCACCCAGTCGGTGAACTACGCCAACGAACGCAAGCAGTTCGGTACCCACATCTCGAGTTTCGACGCCATCAAATACAAGCTGGCACAGCAGGCCATCCGCACCTGGGTGACCGAGTCGGCCGTGTACCGCATCTCGGATAACATCGATAAAACCAAAGCCGAACTGCTGGAAGCCGGGCACGACCCCGAGACGGCCATGATCGACGCCATCGCGCAATACGCCGTGGAAGATGCCGCCATGAAAGTCTTCGGCTCCGAGTCGCTGGATTATGTGGTGGACGAAGGCGTGCAGATCTTCGGTGGCATGGGATTTTCGGCCGAGATGCCCGTGGACCGTTCCTACCGCGATTCGCGCATCAACCGGATCTTCGAAGGCACCAACGAGATCAACCGGCTGCTGATCTCCGAAACGCTGATCAAAAAAGGCCCGAAGATCGGCATCGATTTCAGGGAATCCTACGAAAAGATCAAAGCACAGCTGGTAAACGGCAACGTGCCCATGTACGACGGAAAAGATTATTTCGGCGAATTGCATTTTTATGTGAACAATTTCAAAAAGCTGGCCCTGGTAACGCTGGGTGCTTTTCTGGAAAAGGTCCCCGCAGGATTCGTCAACGAGCAGATCGTGATGTCGGCGTTGTCGGACATCCTGATGAGCGTTTATACCGCCGAATCGGCGCTGCTGCGTGCCGAAAAGATTGCCGTGGTGATGGGCGACGAAACGGCCGTGTACCAGAAAGCCATGGCCGAATCCTATCTGTATGAAGTCAGTTTCAAGATCCGGAAACACGCCTACGATGCCGTGAATTCGTTCCTCGAAGGCGACGAGCGCCAGGCCCTGCTGACCCTGATCGACAAACTGGCCGTGTACAAAGCCCTGAACGTGCGCGACACACACCGGTTTATTGCCGACCGCATCGTAGCACAGGATAAATACTGTTTTTAGACGATGATCTAATAAAATTCCAAATCACAATAAACAAATTTCTAACAATGACCGAATAACCAAACTCAAAAATTCCAAACGCTACCACGACCCACTTTTGGGATTTGAGTTTTCGAACATTGGAATTTATCAACCAACACAGGGCTGTTCCGGAATGCGGGGCGGCCTTTGTTGTTTTTTGCCTGACAGTGAACAATTTTCGGGAATTTTTTTAAATTTGTGGAAAACCAAACATCGTGACTTTGAAAACCTTCATACAATTTCATTCTTTTATTATTTGTCAGCAAACAACATGCCTTCAGGAACATTTGTTCTGTTTAATGT
>JACZJI010000082.1 GCA_014860665.1 Bacteroidales bacterium
TTGAAGGTGCATGGGCAAACGACCCGTTGCAACGGATAACGGCTATCATAGGATCTTGTTCGGGGACTTCGAGTCCTAAAATACCGCCTACTTTTTGCATCACTTCATTCCCGCCCACGGGACAAAACAGTCCGTCGAGGGTTTTTTCTTCCCTTGCTGATTTTACTGTTGCTTCAGAGAAAGCCCGGCATCCCGGAAAACCACAACCCCCACAGTTTGCAGAAGGAAGCGCTTCTTCTACAAGATCAATATTCGGATCTTCTATAACCCTGAACTTCTTGGCAATAAAGTACAATATGACAGCCGAAATCAGTCCTAGTCCTCCAAGGGTAGAAACGGCGATTATTAAAATATTATTCACGATTTATTTTTTTACTGTCCAGATTCCATTACTTTTTAAACTGCCTGCGGCTATTCAATTTTTGAAAAGTGTTTCATAAACTGAACGCGCTCGTATACGGCAGGATTTTTAGCTTCATCAAGGCTCATGATCCCAACGAAATCGTCAAGTTTGGAAAAGTTTTTCTTTTCCATCCAGTTTTTCAGTGTTTCGAGCATGGTTCCGATGTGTTCAAATCCTTTTTTATAAAGAACAGAAGCGACTTGTACAGCCTTGGCACCTGCCAGTAGTTGTTTAATCATACCATTGCCATCATGAATGCCGGTAGAAGCAGCCAGATCACAATTCACACGGTCCGATAACATGGCAATCCATCGAAGAGGTGTAGTAATTTCAGCCGGAGTACTGAATACATTGGAAGATGTGATTTCCAGTTTTTCAATATCGATATCCGGACTATAAAATCGGTTGAACAAAACGATTCCTTTGATTCCGGTCCAGGATAATTTGGTTACCATTTGTGCCAGAGATGAAAAATAATAGCTGATTTTCAGGGAAACAGGAATTTTTACTTCCTCCAGAATATTATCCACGATGTCGAAATACACAGCTTCATTGATCTGACCGGATATACCCGGGTTGGAAGGAAGCACAAAAACATTCAACTCAAGCCCATCGGCACCGGCATCTTCTATTTGTTTGGCAAAAGATGTCCAGCCACTATCCGAAACGCAGTTTATGGAAGCCAGAATGGGAATATCGACGGCTTTTTTGCTGTCCTCTATCAGTTTCAGATAATTGGCTACATCATTTTCCCGGGTGTAGTTAAGGATGTAGTCCTCGGCCTCGGGGTAAATGTTGCTTAATAGATTTTGGTTGATGGTGGTGTTGGCTGCATTTAAGATCTGTTCTTCAAATAGGGACTTTAATACAACCGCCCCGGCACCTTGCCTTGCAATTTCAATGATGTTTTCTACAGAGTGGGTTAAACCGGAGCTTCCGACTATGAGGGGAGTTTTAAGACTCAGACCCATGTATGATGATTCCAGATTTACCATAAAAATGATTTAAAATTCTGCTTAAAGTTACAAATTAGGTGCCTCGAAATCCCTTTATACCTTAATTAAAAACTATTTTAAATAATTGAAAAATAATATGTTAAGAAAAAACAATCAAGGAAGTATTAAATTGATTGTTAATACGTTAACAGACTAAAGCAAATTATATTTGTTTCATGCGTATAATCTTCGATTTGTCGTAATTTTGCGTTTTCTAAGGGGAGGAAGGGCTATTTAAATCCAGTTTAAATCGAATAATGAAAAAAAACTGAAGAAAGTGAGCGAAAAAACAGTAACGCATAGCGGCACGGTTCAGGAAATCAAAAATGGAAAAGCCTTCATCTCTGTCATGACAAAATCGGCTTGTGTATCCTGTGAAATCAAAGGTTCCTGTACATTAAGTGATGTGAAGGAAAAGATTATTGAAGTTGAACTGAAGGAAGGTCAGAAATTTGAGAAAGGCAAAGCGGTAAATGTGGAAATGAAACAGACAACCGGAACCTGGGCAGTTCTTTTGGGCTATTTTTTTCCGTTTTTGCTTGTATTGGGAGGTTTGATTGTTTTCACTGTTTCAGGATTAAATCAGGGACTCGCAGGCCTGTTGTCTCTGGCTTTGCTGATACCTTATTATCTGACACTTTATTTTTTCCGTACCACCATTCGTAAACGGTTTACATTTCGGATTGAGTAATAATCAGTCCCGTTTAATGTGAATATTTGTCATTAAGGTTCATCATAAAGCTGGAAAGAAGGCTTTGGTTCAAGAAGTTTTCTTACTTTTCGGACCTGCTATCCATGGGCAGAATGCAATGTATTTTACCAGTTTGAAAGCGCACCGGCTCAATGTCGACGCATATTTGAGAATTTATAACATCACAACATCATGAAGCGATTTTTATCGGTAATCTTTATTCTTCTTTTTTTCTGGACAACTGTTTATGCACAGGATGATTTTTCGACAAAATTCGGAGAAGTAAGCAGGAACGATTTTGAGTTAAAACAAAATCCGAATTATAAAGATGCACCTGCAGTAGTTATGGATGATTTGGGCAAAGTCCAATTTTTTGCTGATGAGGAGGGAGTCACAATTATCTATAACAGAAGAACAAAGATCAGGATTTTTACTGATGC
This sequence comes from Bacteroidales bacterium, assembly GCA_014860665.1. Lineage (GTDB taxonomy): Bacteria > Bacteroidota > Bacteroidia > Bacteroidales > F082 > Sulfidibacterium. Next base: position 2,530 of record JACZJI010000082.1, read on the forward strand.
TGGAAAGTCATATGCAAAGGTTGAAATTCCGTATACAATAAATAATGATATCAGCGAAATGGTGTATGATGTGGAGGCAATTGCTTTTAATCATGAAGGGGGGAAGATTGTCAAAACTAAACTAAAGCCAAAGGACATTCATACAAAGAAGTTAAGTGACACGCGATTTGTTACTGAGTTTGTAATTCCTGATGTAAAAGAAGGTTCTGTAGTCGAATACAGGTATACTTGGAAAACAAATTCTCTTTATGATCTGCCTTCCTGGAATTTTCAATGGACTATTCCTGTAGTTTACAGTGATTATCAGGTTCGAATGATTCCGTTTTTCAGATATAACTGGGAATTGCAAGGATCTAAACAGTTGGATTATGATAATACATATATAGATCATACCGTCAAAAGAGATTATGAGGGGTCGGAATTTTATGATTATGTACATGACTTTGCCATGAGTAATATCCCGGCTTATACGGATACCACTTTTGTCCCTTCCGTAAGTAATTATCTTATGAGAGTGAATTTTCAGCTTTCTAAGGAGTTTTATCCTAATGGAGGCTCTGTAGATGTTATCACGACCTGGAATAAGCTGATGGAAAAACTTTTGAAAGATGACAATTTCGGGAAATATCTTAAAAAGAGTGTAAAACTATCAGCAAAGTTGATAAATGAAGGGAAACTGAAAAAGGAACCATTGGAGGAAAGGTTTAATACTGTGATGGATTACATGAAGGATCACTTTAAATGGAACGGAGATTTAAGTCGCACAGCCTCAAAAAAACCAGAAAAACTGATTTCAGATAAAACAGGTAATTCTGCTGACATCAACCTGATGACTGTAAGTATGCTTCGGGCGGTTGGGATTGATGCTTCCCCGGTACTTATCAGTACCAGAAATCATGGAATTATTCGTGGCAACTATCCATATCTTCCTTTCTTTAATAATGTAATTGTTCTTGCAAAAATCAATGGAAAACAGGTGCTTTCAGATGCTACTGCTCCCAATTGTTTGAACAACAGAATTCCTGTAAGATGCATCAATGATAAAGGGTTGGTTGTAGATAATAGTAAAATAGACTGGGTGCTGTTAAATAAAATGCCACTTTCGACAACGGAAACCAAAAACGAAGTTGTTTTCCAAGATGATGAGCTTAAAGTGAAAGTTGAGAAAGAGGCTACAGAATATGATGCAGTCAAATATAGAAATAGTAATTTGGGAACCTCTGAAGTTTTGAGCAAGAAATTGGAATCAGAAAATTATAAATTGAATGAGTCAACTGTTTCGGTTCAAAACCAGAGAAAAGACCCTTACAAATTGAATTATAGTTTTGAGACACCTAAAGAAGTAAATAATGATAAGATATCGATTTCTCCTTTTTTTAATGAGATAGGGAAGACAAATATGTTTACAGAAACCGAACGATCCTTTCCTGTTGATTTAGTGTATCCGAATAAAATGAAATTTGTAACTACCATTACGGTACCTGATGGATATGTTTTGGATTCTTTACAAAAACCTTTGGATATCAACAATGATTTATATGAATTGAATTATAGCGCAATTCAGACAGGGAATAAGCTGATAATTTCATTGAAATATTCGTTTAATTGGCCGGTTTATCCTGCATTCGATTATTTAAAACTCAAATCCTTTTTTGCCCGGGTCATTGAAAAAGGAAATGAAAAAATTGTTCTTACAAAACAAAAAGGTAATTTATAAATCGTCTTTTCCGTAAAAATAAAAGACTTAAATTTACATTGGAAACCCGGTCTGTGAAAGAATAAAATCGTGATATGTTATAGATGCTGTTTTGTTCGGTTTCCGGGAATTTTTAATGTATTGTAAGTTGAATGAAAAACGAAAAAAAACGGATTGCTCTTATTTCGGTCGGTGCAGCGTTATTTCTTACATCCTTTAAGCTTGTTGTAGGAATATTAACGGGAAGCCTTGGTATTCTGTCTGAAGCATTACATTCTGGACTTGATCTGGTGGCGGCCGCTATCACTTTCTTTGCAGTCAGAATATCTGACAAACCACCGGATCGTGATCATCATTTCGGACATGGAAAAGTGGAAAATCTTTCTGCTTTTGTTGAGACAATTCTTTTGTTTGTGACCTGTATCTGGATTATTTATGAAGCCACAAGCAGGTTGATTTCCGGGCGTACCCATATTGAGGTCAATTTCTGGAGCTATCTTGTTGTCGTGTCTTCCATAATCATTGATTTCTCCCGCTCAAGGGCACTCATGCGCGTTGCCATGAAACACAAGAGTCAGGCATTGGAAGCCGATGCCCTGCATTTTTCGACCGATATATGGAGTTCTGCTGTGGTATTGCTGGGATTGATTTGTGCCCAATTTGGAATTTATACTGCCGATAGTATCGCTGCGCTTGCAGTGGCAGCCATTATTCTTGTTATTACATACAGGTTGGGGAAACGTTCTGTAAATATGTTGCTTGACCGTGTTCCGGATGATATTTATGAAAAACTAAAAGCAATTTTAAGTCAAATTGCGGACATTGAATATTTCCATGATTTAAAAGTAAGAATAGCCGGAGCCGACATTTTTGTCGAGGTAAATATCCATGTTCAGCCGCAACTGGACGTTCATCAGTCTCATGAGATTGCCACTAAAGTTGAAGAAAAAATCAAGTTGGAAATCCCCCGTTGTTCGGTTCATGTGCATATCGAGCCCGACGAATAAAATGTATTGTTTCATTTTTTAAACAAAAAACGCCAACAAATTGTCGGCGTCAATGATTGTATTTAGAATATGGATAACAGACTCAAAATCAGACTAACCTGAGATGGTTAGGATATTTCCACTTTGTGAAATATTGTATTTTTTCAAGGGTGCCGGAGGTGGTCCGGCAATCACGGTTCCGCTCAGGTTATAAGTTCCTCCATGGCAGGGACATACAAGATCGTGGCCACTTGCATTATAAAATACCGAGCATCCCTGATGGGTACAGATATCCGAGAGTGCTACAAAACCACTTCCGGTATTCACAACAATTACGCTGTGCGATATTACTGAACCTCCGGCCGATTTTAAAGCAGCATTAGCAGATTGAGAAAGATCCAGCGTGAAATTTACATTACCGGCAGAAGGACTTACACCTCCTTTCCCACAGCTTTCCAGAAGGGCCATCGACCCGACAACAGCACCTCCACATAAAAGACATGATGATTTTAAAAAGTTTCTTCTATCCATTTTTATTGATTTTAGTGATTAATTTAGATTGTCGTTACCTTATTTTTATTTGAACCCATTTTAAATTAAACGCAAGATACTTTATATAGTATTGATTCAGGTTCTTTTTAAGATTTATTAATAACCTGAATCCGATTTAAAATTGATTTTTTTTCTCATCAGTTCTATCAGGTTAAGTTTGCTTCCTGTCCATAGTAACGATATAATAAGACCATGTTTAAGGCAAAGTTAAACCGGAGTTCATTCGTTTTTATTCGAATGAACCTCGAATGAACCTCGAAGCAACCTCGGTTTAATCATAGCGTTACTAAGGCCTTTTCTCGGAAAAAGTTACTATGAAAGGATGTGCTAAATCTAACAGCCTGAGTGGAATATAAAAAAGTTGCAGGAAAACTATTGGCTTATAAGGGGTCTGTTTCCCAACATTATTTGAAAACTTGTTTTCTGATGGAATTCAACTCATCAGGGGAAATCAGATGAATACCCTGTATGACAAAATTACGGAGCGTAATTTTTCTATGAAATAAACCATTAACGGTACATTGAAACTGTTTGTCAGATTGAACACGCTAGGCACAGAAGCTTTACAAACTTCTTATGAAAATAGGGTCTCTGGCTTGTAGGCCAGCCCTTTTATGGGAAAAAACCAAGGATTCAATACGAAACGGGTCCTGTTACATCCCGACTCGTTCTTTTTTTATCCTTTGTTTATATCGAACTCAGGTTAATAGTTTTCGATTTCTGATATGAAATCTGAAAGGGAGGTTTTGAGCTTTATGTGAAAGGTTTTTCGGATACCTGAAATTTGATTATTATTTTTAAATGTGAAGGGGATTTATATCATGCTCTTTTTAATCTCTGGTTTCTTTATAGTTCTAAAGAACGTAAAGGATTAATTGTATTTTTGTGTATTCAGTTTAACGTAAGAAAACCTGACTCAACATGTACGAATATTTTAGCGGAACCTTTACCGAAAAGAATCCTACTTATGTAGTTCTTGAGAATCAAGGTATCGGTTACATGATTAATATTTCACTGAATACGTTTGAAAAGATAAAAAACCAGGAACAGGGTAAACTGTTTGTGCATTATGTAGTTCGAGAAGATGCACAACTTTTATATGGATTTGCTGATGCTGCAGAGCGCATGCTTTTCAGGGCATTGATTTCGGTATCTGGTGTCGGTGCCAACACAGCAAGACTTGTTTTATCTTCATTAACTACTTCTGAAGCTTATGAGGCCATTTCATCTGGAAACGCAGGCCGGTTGCAAAGTGTGAAAGGCATCGGTGGAAAGACCGCCCAACGCATCGTTGTTGATTTAAAAGACAAGATTGCTAAAGAGGGTTTTGTGACTGAGAATTTGGTATTTTCCCACAATACAATTCAGCAGGAAGCGTTATCTGGTTTGTTGATACTTGGTTTCAACAAAAGCGTTGCATCCAAGGCCATCGAAAAGGTTATGAAGCAATCAACAGTCAATAGCGTAGAAGGGTTGATAAAAGAGTCTTTAAAAATCTTGTAACCTGCTGAACAATTATTTATAAACAGAAATTGAGGCAAGCTATCTCATATTCTCTCAGGATAACATTGTTGTTTCTGATAGGTCTCCTGTCGGGAACTGCTATGTTGCATGCTCAGGATGTTCCCCTCACACAAAAAGTTTCTGCAGACACTACTCATTTCCATTTGATTTTCCCTTTTAGGGACTATACAGGTATACCGTATCTGGATACTCTCAAACCCAACCCGCTTTATCTGAAAACCCCGTCTAATATCAAAAAAGAGATTATATATAATCCTGTTACCAATACATACCAGTTTGTTTCTAAAGTCGGAAATTTTGAATATCGGACTCCAACAGTGATGGATTTCAAAGATTTTCAAAAGTATGAAACGAATAAAAGTGTTGAGAACTATTGGCAACAAAGGGCACTGACCAGAGGAACGGCAGTAGGAACCCGGCTTATTCCTAAAATTTATGTAAAAGGGAAGGCTTTTGAGCAAATTTTCGGAAGCAACAGTATAGACATCAGACCGCAAGGTACTGCGGAGATCAGTATGGGCGTGCTTTCCAACTATCGTGATGATCCAACGCTGGATGTGAATCAGTTGCGTACCACCAATTTTGATTTCAACGAGAAAATCCAGATGAATGTGGACGCTAAGATCGGGGATAAACTATCATTCAAAGCCAACTACAATACTGAGTCATCTTTTAATTTTGAGAATACACTCAAGCTAAGGTATGTTGGAAAGAAAGATGATATCATTAAATCCATTGAAGCGGGAAATGTCAGTATGCCGTTACAATCTTCGCTCATTACCGGCGCACAGAGTCTTTTTGGTGTTAAGACAAAACTGCAATTTGGAAAAACAACGGTGACGGCGGTTTTCTCACAGCAACAAAGTCAGACACAAAATATTACAATCCAGAATGGGGCAGAGCAAAATACTTTTAAAATGACCCCGCTGGATTATGAAAGCAACAGGCATTTCTTTCTAAGCCAATATTTCAGGGATCATTATCAACAGGCTTTAAAGACCCTCCCGATTGTTACATCCGATATCAATATCACAAAAATTGAGGTGTGGGTTACCAATATCGGTCCGGCAACGTCGCAAAATAGAAATATCGTGGCATTTACTGATTTGGGAGAAGGAAAGGCATCTGAAATTTTTAACCCAAATGTGACCCCTCTACCAGGAGCTACTTTTCCTGCCAACAAATCGAATGATCTGCTTTCGAGGATGGACACCACACAAATACGAAACATAAATACAGTAACAAGCTACCTTTCGGGAGATCCTCTGCATATTGGGAAAACGGGATATTTTACGTCTGGCATGGATTATGCTAAACTGGAAAATGCCCGGCTTTTGAAGCCTTCTGAATATACTGTCAATACAAAGCTGGGTTTTATTTCACTAAATACTGCTTTAAATGACGATCAGGTGCTGGCAGTAGCTTTTCAATACACAGTAATCGGACAGAACAAAGTTTACCAGGTTGGTGAGTTTTCCGATCAGGGGATCAATACTCCAAAAGATCTCATTGTAAAACTATTGAAAAGCAATACTTTGGATACTCACATGCCTATGTGGAACCTGATGATGAAAAACGTTTATTCCATAGGTGCTTATCAGGTTCAGCAAAAAGATTTTGTGTTTAATATTTTATATTCAGGAAATGCACAGGGAGTTCCCACAGGATATTTTACAGAAGGTCCGACTGGAGTTAAAGGGGTTCCGCTGATTCACCTGTTTGGACTGGATAATCTTGATTCTCAGCAGAACCCGATTCAGGGTGGTGATGGCTTTTTTGATTTTATTGATGGCGCCGAAACGAAAGGAGGAACTTTCCAGGCCAGTGATGGTCATATATATTTCACTGTCCTTCAGCCATTCGGAAGTTACATCCACACGAATGTTTTTCCCAACAATCCCAATCTGGCCGACAAATATGCTTATGATTCGCTGTATACAATGACTAAGACCCAGGCGGAACAGTATGCAGACAAAAATAAGTTTATCCTGGAAGGTTCGTATAAATCGCAATCCGGCTCAACAATTAACCTGAATGCTATGAATATTCCACCCGGTTCGGTTAAAGTTACTGCCGGAGGAGTTCCTTTGCAGGAAAATGTGGATTATACAGTCGATTATACACTGGGGCAGATTACCATTCTCAACCAGGGACTTTTGAATTCAGGAACGCCGATTCATGTTTCGCTGGAAAACAACTCATTGTTTAATGTCCAGCAGAAAACAATGATGGGAATTCATGTAGAACATGAATTCACTCCTGATTTCCATTTAGGAGCTACATTTTTAAATCTTCATGAACGGCCGTTAACCCAAAAAGTGAATTACGGACAAGATCCTCTTTCCAATACAGTTTGGGGACTTAATCTGGCTTATACGAAAAACTCAAGATGGATATCGAAGCTGCTTTCCAAGTTACCTGGAACTACACCCAATACTCCGTCTAAAATAAATTATAATGCCGAACTTGCAGAGTTTCTGCCAGGACACTCCCGAACGGTTGGGAAGTCTGGGACAAGTTATGTAGATGATTTTGAAGGAGCAAAATCCACCATTGATCTGACCAATGTAAATTCCTGGTTCCTGGCAAGTACACCTCAGGGGCAGACTAATCTGTTTCCGGAAGCTGCACCTAATACAGGCCTGGCTTATGGAATGAACCGGGCACTTTTTTCCTGGTATATCATTGATCCTTCTGTTTTTTACGATGTTCGTGGAAATAACCGGCCAAAAAATATTACTAAAGATGAGATTTCTAAAAATTCCACACGTCAGGTGCTGGAATCGGAAGTTTTCCCCAACAAGGATATTCCCAACGGAACGCCTACCAATATTCCGGTATTCAACCTGTCATTCTTCCCTTCAGAACGGGGAGAATATAACTACGATGTTTATCCCGGACCCTATTCAGCAGGAATTCTGGCTAACGGAGATTTAGCTGATCCGCAATCGCGCTGGGGAGGAATGATGCGGGCGTTACAGACAACGGATTTTGATGCATCCAATATTCAGTATATCGAATTTTGGATGATGGATCCTTTTACTTCAGATCCTAACAATCAGGGTCAGCTTTACATTGATTTGGGAGATGTTTCTGAAGATATTTTACGTGATGGACGAAAGAGCTACGAAAATGGTTTGCCTACATCCGATGTGGTTACCAATGTGGATACTACTCTGTGGGGAAGAGTGCCACAGCAACAGGCGTTGGTAGAATCGTTCAGCAATATTGCCGGTTCAAGACAATTTCAGGATGTAGGATATGATGGACTGGGTGACAAGGATGAAGATAAATTCTTTCAAAAGACGTATCTGGATGTAATAAAACAACGGTATGGAACTTCTGATTCTGCTTATATAAAGGCCTACCACGATCCTTCTGCTGATGATTATCATTATTATCGCGGAACTGATTTTGATAACAATCCACTTTATTCCAGTATCACTGAGCGTTATAAAAGATATGATGAGCCGGAAGGCAACTCTACACCTAATTTTCCGGAACCGGAACCTTATAGTACCGTGGCTACTAATATCCCTAATAAGGAGGACATCAATAATGATAATACATTGAGCGAATCGGAAAGGTATTATCAGTACAAAATCAATCTAAATCCGTCCGAGATGAAGGTGGGCGAAAATTATATTACAGACATTCATCAGGCTGCCAATATTCATCTTCCTAATGGAAAAACAACAAGTGTGAAATGGTATCAGTTTATGATTCCGGTTCGTATTCCCAATAAAATTGTTGGCAATATCCAGGGATTCCAGTCGATCCGTTTCATGCGCGTGTTTATGCGTGGTTTTGCAAAACCGATTGTTTGCCGGTTTGCTACATTTGAGCTCGTCCGTGGCGACTGGCGAACTTATGATCAGTCTTTACTTTCACCCGGAGAATACCTTACAGGCGATGCTGCCGATAAAACGCATTTTGTGGTTTCTACTGTAAATCTGGAAGAAAATGCCAACCGTTCTCCGGTTCCATATGTAATTCCTCCTGGTATTTCCCGCGAAGTGAATTACGGAACCACAAATTATGTTCGACTTAACGAGCAGTCGTTACAGTTTACTGTAGAGAACTTGCAGGATGGCGATTCCAGAGCAGCCTATAAAAATGTCAGTTTTGATTTCAGACAGTATAAGGATCTGAAAATGTTTATTCATGCTGAGAAACTGGAAGCCAATGAAAATATTAAGGATGGGGATTTGACGGTGTTTATACGGATAGGCTCTGACTTCACTCAGAATTATTATGAATATGAAATCCCCGTTCAGTTTACCCCATGGTATACTTCCTCTGCTGATCCAAATGCTATCTGGCCGGCTGCAAACCAGATGGATGTTAATCTGTCCAGGCTGGTGCAGGTGAAGGAGGATCGAAATGTGGCAATGCGCGGCGGAAGTTCCGGCGTTTCTCTCACAATGCCATACACAGAGTCTGACGGTACAAGTAAGATAACGGTAATGGGAAGCCCGAATCTTGGAGATGTAACGGGTATTATGATAGGAGTTAGAAATCCGAGGCAGCTGGGAAATGCATCGGGAGATGACGGACAACCAAAAGGTGCGATAATCTGGCTTGATGAGCTCCGGTTAACGGGATTTAACAAGAGCCCCGGATGGGCTGCAACCGGACAATTAGTGGCAAATCTTTCTGATTTGGGACGGTTTGCTGCCAGCGGCTCTTTCCGTTCAGCAGGTTTTGGAAGCCTGGACCAGCATCTGAATGAGATTTCCCAGGACAATGTTTCTAATTATGCGGTTTCCACAGATTTAGATTTAGGCAAATTTTTTTCGAAAAAGACTGGTATGGTAATTCCGTTGCATGTTGACTATGGGAAAGCAGTAATTGTTCCAAAATATAACCCTTTGAATCCGGACGTTTTGCTTAAAAATGACCTTGCTACTTATGCCACAAAAGCGGAAAAGGATTCCATTAGAAATCTGGCTATCGACTATACAAGAAATACGAGTTTCAGTTTGATGAATGTCCATAAAGAAAGGACAAATTTTAGTGGAAAGCAGAAAAAGCCGAAGCTCTATGATCCTGAGAATTTTAATGCTTCGTTCTCATATTCACAGATACTGCATCACAATACGGATATTGCCATGAACAATATCAAAACCTACCAGGGAGGTTTTGGATACAATTATAATACCAGGCCAAGAAATATCGAGCCCTTCAAAAAAGCAAAAAAAATGAATTCACCCTGGTTGAGGTGGCTGAAGGATTTTAATTTTAACCTGGTGCCGAGTGTGATTTCTTTCAGAACTGACATGAATCGTTTGTTTAACAGCATGCTTTATCGTGATAAAAGTTCCGGAGATATTATCATCTATCCGACTTATATGAGGCAATGGACCTGGGACAGAAACTATAGCTTACAGTATAATCTAACACAATCGCTGAATATAAATTATACTGCCGGTGCAAACGCCTATATCAGAGAGCCTCAGATTTATCCCGATAAAAATACTGAAGCCTGGACAGAGTATAAAAGGGAAATCTGGAATCAGATTGAAAGCATGGGAACTTTGCAGAATTTTAATCATTCGTTGCAGGCTTCTTATACCGTTCCTTTGTCGAAGGTTCCGCTTACCGACTGGATAAATCTGATGGGAAATTATCAGGTTCAATATAACTGGAATGCTTCACCGCTTTCTGTTCAGTCATCGTTTGGAAATACCATTCAAAATGCGCGGAATATTCAGGTCAATGGAGGTTTTGATTTCAATCAGTTGTATAATAAAATTCCTTTCCTGAAAAAGATAAATGACAGAGGTGGTTCCCAGAGACCATTTGAAAGAAGATTTGGCCCTGGGGTTCAGTCTCAGACAAAAGAATCAGGAAAAAAGAAAAAGGAAGGCGCTAGGGTGGGCAAGTTTGAAAGTGCCTTGTTCAGAATACTGATGACGCTGCAAAATGCGAATTTTGTTTATCAAAAATCTGATGGTATTCAAATGTCTGGGTTTACGCCGATTCCGAGTTTTATGGGCGTCGATCTGGCTCAAAATGCACCTGGTTTTGGATTTGTCTTCGGGAGCCAGAGAGACATCCGAAGCCTTGCTGCACAAAACGGATGGATTACAAAGGATACTACACTCAATGAGCCGTATATCACGAAACTTACGGAGCAGCTTTCTTATAAAGTCAACGGAAATATTCTGAATGCAATAAACATTGATCTTGATGGAAACAGGATTTACGCAAAGAATTACACTTCCTATTTCAGATATAGTCCGTCTGACAATATTTTTGAGAATTATGCACCTCAGGAGGCAGGAAATTTCAGTATTTCCTATCCTTTCATCCGGACATCTTTTGACAGGTCAAATGCCAGCAATATTTCTGCGGCCTTTGAACGTTTTAAATCAGATCGGCTTATTATTGCTGAAAGACTTGCTCAAAGCGATCCTAACTGGTCAGGGAAATATGCTTATGACAGTCTTGCAAGACAGCAGTTTCCAGTTGGGTACAGTTCCACTCAACAGCAGGTTATGTACTATGCTTTTTTGGCTGCTTATTCCGGGAAAAGCCCTAACGGTGTGGATATAGGACATACATTCCCTGTATTTCCGTATCCTAACTGGAGAGTTTCTTTCAGCGGATTGACGCATATCCCGGCAATCCGGAAAATATTCCGAAGTTTTAATATGAATTTTGGATACAGTTCTATATTGAGTATCAATGCCTGGAGTTCCAATGTGTCTTATGACCCGCAAAATCCTGGAGCTCTTTATCCTGGTACTGATAATTTTGTGAATCAGATTGACTTGGGTTCAGTTTCATTTTTTGAGCAATATAATCCGTTAATTGGTATAGATTTCACCATGATGAACAGCTTGGGTGGTCGGATTGCTTATAAAAAGACCAGAAACATTGTGTTAAGTTTTGCAAATGATCAGATTACGGAGATTAACGGAAATGAGATCGATGTGGGTCTGAGTTACCATGTGAAAGGATTGAAACTTGCCATCAAGAACTTTACAGGTAGGCCGTCAAGGAAATACAATACCGATTTGAATCTGAAACTGGATGTGGGAGTACAAGACAATAAAACCATTCTGCGACAAATTGACCAGGAGGATAATCAGATTTCTGCGGGGGCAAGACAATACACTGTCAATTTTGCTGCTGATTATTTGCTTAGTCAAAACCTTCAGTTAAGAGCCTATTTTAACTGGAATGAAAACAATCCTTATGTATCTTCTCAGTACCTTAATTCGACCACAAGCGGTGGTCTTACACTTAGATTTTTGATCGGTCAATAGTGAGGTCAAAAACAATAAATTGTTTGTATAATTTTTCTTATTTTCGCCATTAAGCAAAATTTTAATTTATAAACAGATAGATAGCATGCACTGAGTTTACTATACTATGCGGCAATTTGAAAACATTCACTCTTAAATAAGTTTCATATGGAAGATATTTCTAATCTCACTAATGTAACCGGAAGTTGGTTACAGACGATCGAAAAGTATGGAAGCGAATATGGATTAAGGCTTCTTGGAGCTTTGTTCGTATTGGTAATAGGTTTATGGATCATTCGTTTATTGACCAAAGGTGTCCACAGCTTGATGGATAAAAGCAAAATTGAACCATCCCTCAACACCTTTGTCAAAAGCCTTGTCGGTATTTTGCTGAAGATATTACTGATCATCAGTGTTCTCGGAATGATCGGAATTCAGATGACGTCATTTATTGCCATTTTGGGTGCTGCAGGTCTGGCTGTTGGTATGGCGCTTTCCGGCACTTTGCAGAACTTTGCAGGTGGCGTAATGATTTTACTGTTCAAGCCTTTCAAAGTCGGTGATTTTGTTGAAGCTCAGGGGCATAGCGGTGTGGTAAAAGAAATTCACGTTTTCGTAACTGTGTTGACTACTCCTGATAATAAAACCATTTTAGTTCCCAATGGAAGCTTGTCCAATGGGTCCATTACTAATTTCAGTACGCAGCCTAAGCGTCGTGTTGACTGGACTTTCGGGATTGGCTATGGGGATGATTTTGATAAAGCAAAGACCTTTATTTTAGGGTTGGTTAGTGAAGATAAGAGAATTCTCACCGATCCGGAACCCTTTGTCGGACTGGCTCAATTAGCAGATAGCTCTGTAAATTTGGCGGTCAGAGTCTGGGTAAATGCTGCTGATTTCTGGGGTGTTTTCTTCGATTTGAATGAAAAGTATTATAAAAATGCAGGAAAAGCAGGAGTTCACATTCCTTTTCCGCAATTGGATGTACATTTGGATAAATAGAATTTTGAAACAAAAGGCTTGGAAAATTTATTTTTCCAGGCCTTTTATTTTTGGGATGCCGGGGACAAAATCTTTGAGATAAAAAGGCTCAAAATAGGCAACATCTTCAAATTCTCCTTTCTGGAATTTTTCTTCAGAGAGAGGAGCCATGTATGTTGCTGAAGGCATAAATTCATTCTCTGTGAAAATGGCTCCCTGATTGCCTGACAACAGTGGTTTGCATTTCAATGCACCATCACCGATAAAAATGATTTTTTTCCCTTCCTGAAACCATTTAGCAAAGGAATTTTCCAAGATGATTTCAGCATCAACTTTTTTAACTTCTTCCAGCTTATGGTTGTACAAAGCAGTGTAAACTTCCATTCGTCTGGCATCAATCATTGGACAGTAAAGAAAATCTTCAGGGTTATTGCCTTCGATTTTTATTTTCTGAATCATTCCGTAAGCCAAAGCAGGTAAAGTTCCAATGGAAATTAAGGGAATATCGAGTGAATAACAGAATCCTTTTGCCGTTGAGACACCAATTCTTAATCCTGTATAAGATCCTGGACCTTTACTTATTGCAACAGCATCCAAATCGCTGAAGCTGATCCCGGCTTTGTAAATAACTTCCTCCGAAAATATAGTTATCTGTTCCGCGTGAGAATTCTTGGACATTGACTCCTGAATACTAACCACATTACCATTGTCCGACAAAGCAACGGAGCAAACCCTCGTTGCGGTCTCTATGTTTAAGATTTTCCCCAATACTTGTCTATTTAAAATTTATTTCTTTCCAAAGAGCTCTCTGGGAGATACGCTGATAACTTTATCACCGTCTTTAAGAGTTTTGGAAACCAGGTTGTATGGACCCGAAATTACTTTTTCACCTTCTTTCAAACCTGTCAGAATCTGGATATACATGTTATTTTGAATTCCCGTAGTAACCAGTTTTCTTTTTGCAACGCCATTTTCATCTACGAATACATATTCGTTGACTTTCTTGAAACTTGAATTGTCAGCGTTGTCATCATTATTGTTTTCGGATTTTTTAAGTTCTCTTTTGGCAATAGCCGAATTCTGTACTGAAGAATCAGCACGGGTTGTGACTGCCTGGATCGGAACAGAAAGAGCATTGTCCGCACGTTTGGTTTGTATCTCAACTGTACAAGACATGCCTGGTCTGAATGGAGACTGGATAGGACTGTTTGGTCGAATGAGATCCTCGTAAGAAGATTTCAACAGCTTGATTTTCACATCAAAGTTTGTAACCTGATCTGCTGTGGTCCCTGTAGTATTGGCAGAAGTAGCAATTTCTGTAACAATACCTTTGAACTGACGGTTCAGGAAAGCATCCACTTCAATCAATGCAGTGTCATTCAAAGCTACATTGACAATGTCATTTTCATTAACCTGAACGTCTGCTTCAAGATTATTCAGGTTAGCGATGAGCATGATCTGGGTACCGGCAGAGAACTGGGAGGCCCCTGTAACGCGCTCGCCCTTTTCAACGCTCAGCGTGGAAACAGTTCCGTCGTTCGGAGCATAGATAGTGGTTCGGTTGAGGTTATCTTCGGCCTGTGTTAACTGTGCCTGGGCACTTTTAACCTGAAATTGGCTTGCTTTATAATTTTCCTGTGCAGCTTTTACACTAGACTGCGCCACCTGGAATGCGGATTGGGAAGCTTCATAGTCTGATTGTGAAATTACCTGGCTTTTATAAAGTTTCTCATTCCTTTGAAAATCAAGTTTTGCTTTGATGAACTGAGCTTCAGCCTGAGAAACCTGGGCTTTTGAACTGGCTTCGTTGGCCTGAGCTGTTTGCAATGCAGCTTTGATTTGCTGATAAGTGGAAATATATATTTTAGGATCAATCATTGCCAGCTTTTGTCCGGTTTTAACAAAATCTCCTTCTTTAACATAAAGGTCAACAACCTCACCGGAAATGTAAGGACTGATTTTTACATCTTTGACAGGTTGAATTTGTCCATTTGCAGAAACAGTCTCAACCAGATTTCTTTTTTGAACATTTTCGGTTACAACTTTTGCTCCGTCTGAGGATTTTCCTTTTTTAATAGCTAAAACGATGATGATAATCAACACCACTGCAGAGGCGATAATGATCAGGTTTTTTTTGCGGTTTGTTGCCATGAGAGAATATTTTAAAAACGATGCTAAATTAATTATTATTTAGTTTTATTTGATGCTGCCTTCTGGAGTGGCAATATCTTTTAAACTCAAGCTACGGCCTAGATAAAAATCAAGGAGCTTGGTTTTGAAAATATAATCGTATTTAGCTGATGTAAGAGTTGATTCTGCATTGTAGTAATTGTTTTTTGCCTGGGTGAAATCTGTTGAGTTTAGCAGTCCCACATTGAATTTCTCCTGTGCATACTTGAAAGCTTCTTTCAGAGATTCCACCGATTTAAGGCTTGCTTCATAGGTTTGATAGGATGCCAGTGCATCGGTATATGCCTGCTCAATGGATTTTCTCAGATTGTTTTTCTGAATGGCCAGATTGAGGTTTGCATTCTCCAGGCTGATCTTTGATTTGGCAATAGCGGTACCCACTGAAAAACGATTGAAAATGGGGATTTGCAGGTTAAATCCAAAAGCAATGTTATAGTTTTCACGCATCTGTTGCCCGAATGGGGTAATCTCATTGTTGGTTTTGATTTGTGATGAGTAGTTGTTGCCATAGGAAGAAACCAGGCTCAGTGCCGGACTTCTTTGTCCACGGGATACAGCCAGAGCCGCTCCTGCAGATTTTACATTATATTCAGCATACTTGATCTCCGGCATAATTCCCACTGCTTTATTGTAAATGTTTTCTATGGGAAGCAAACTGGGTCTGTGTGTGATCATGAGGTCGGGTTTTTGAATATCGAATTGAGTATTTGATTTCAAATCGAGTAATTGCATCAGATCCAGATAAGCAAGCATCAACGTGTTTTGTGCTTTTATCACGTTCACCTCATCGTTGGCACCTTGTGCCTGGATGTCCAGAAGGTTCCCGCGCGCTACTTTCCCGACTTCCACTTCTTTTTTGGTGAGGTTGATCTGATCCTGGGTGGTAGCCAGCTGGCGTTTGGCGTTGTTTACCTGTTCAATGTTATAAAGAATCTGCAGATAAGCAGCAGCAATATTTAATGAAATGTTGTCTTTGATTTCGTCTGAATTATATTTGGATGCCAGATAGTTGAATTCCTGCATCCTAAGTTTGTTCACATTTTGTAGTCCGTTGAAAAGGGTAAAATTACCGTTTACAGACATGTTGAACTGGGTGATCTTCTGATTGGAATACTGATAAGTGGCCATGTCAACAGCTCTACCCCAGTTGGAATATTCGGTACCGCCGGCATTGATTGCCGGCAGGAAGTTTAACTTGCTCTGCAACAAATCTGACTTAGCAGATTTAACACTCAAATAACTCTGTTGAACGGTAAGGTTGTTTTTCAAAGCATATTCAATACAATCCTGCAGTGACCAAAGTTTCTCCGGCTGCATAGCAGATTTTTCCTGTGCAGAGGCACTGGATACCATAAATAACAATAATACCAAACCGGTTAGAAAAATATTTCTACTGGAAACCCTTGTGTTGCGGTTCATGTTTCCTGAAATCTGTTTTTTCCCTTCCTTGGGGACTCTCGTTGAAAACAATTTTGTAATTTGTCTCATAGCAATTAACTTGTTTTTAAAATTACCCTTCCTTAACACAAAACGTGCCACAAAAATAAACTATTGTAAAACAAATACATAAAAATACAGGCTAAAATATTTTTGTTTCCTGATGTTCACAATATAACATGTAATGTTCAAAAACGGACAATATATGTTTTTTTTGTTTCTCCTATCATTTTCAATGTCAATATTTTGTTTTCTGATGCGCTTTTACCGGGTCCGGAACAACTATTTTCCCTTCCTGCATTTCAGGGACAATGTTGAACAAATCTTCCTGTAGACAATAGTCCACATCTTTCTCAAAGCCATTTCTTATCAGCAAATTCATGTGATAACAGTCATGAAGTTGTTCCCGATGTTTGAGATTTTTATCGTGAAATGCCATTTGAATTGTCAGTGCCAGATCGGAGAGTTTTACTTCTTTTTTTTCTGAAATACGGTCTATGATTGTAGATGCACATAAGGCATCGTCCATAGAGAAGTTATTGTTGGTTCCTGAGCAAACCAGCACCAGTTCATCTAAATCTGCCAATTTTTCTGTCAAAGCTTTCATATTCAGAAAGGCTCCGATAAAAATCCTTTTAGCATCATGAAGGGCATTCAGGGCTTTGGTTCCATTTGAAGTTGCCAAAACAACGGTCTTGTCTTTCACGGCTTCTTCAGTATAATCCAAAGGGGAATTTCCCAAATTAAAACCCTCGATAATTTTTGTGTCACGCTCCCCGCCCAAAAGGCATTCTCCTGATGGAATTCCGGAGGCAATCTGCAATGCAGCTTTTACGGACGCAGCCGGAACGAAAGCTTTTGCGCCATGGGCAAGGGCTGTAATCATAACGGAACTGGCACGAAGGACATCAATTACGACAACAGTACGTTCTTTTATCAAATCCGGCCGGATGGCTGATGCATAAGGAATAATATCAATAATCACGAATTATTCGTTTTTTGAATCTTGCAAATATAAGCGCTTTGGCTGAAAAGTAGGTGAATTCCGGCATTTCCTTTCTTTGAAAATAAGTATTCGTTTTCGCTATCTTTGCAGCGCAATAATTAAAAAATGAATCAGAATAAAATACGTGTACGTTTTGCCCCGAGCCCAACGGGACCCTTGCATATTGGAGGAGTGAGAACAGCCTTGTATAACTACTTGTTTGCCAGAAATTCAGGAGGTAAATTCATTCTCCGAATTGAAGATACAGATCAAACAAGGTTTGTTCCTGGTGCCGAGGAATATATCATTGAGTCTTTTAAATGGTGTGGTATCGAATTCGACGAAGGAGTGCATATCGGAGGCCCTTTTGAACCTTATCGCCAATCGGAAAGAAAAGATATTTATAAAGCATATGCCGAACAGTTGATTGCCAGTGGCAATGCTTATTATGCTTTCGATACACCGGAAGAGTTAGATGCTTTGCGTTTGCAGTACGAGGCTGAGAAAAAGACTTTTGTGTACAATCATGAAGCCAGAAAATTTTTGAAAAATGCTTTGGTTTTATCTGATGCGGAGACAAAAAAACTGATTGAAAGCGGAGCTGCCTACGTTATCCGTTTTAAAAATCCGGAAGATGAGATTATTCGGATGGAAGATCTTATCCGTGGTGAAGTAGTAGTGAATACACAGGTGCTTGACGATAAAATATTGTTTAAGTCTGATGGCATGCCTACCTACCATCTGGCCAACGTGGTAGACGATCATCTGATGGAAATCAGTCATGTGATCCGTGGTGAAGAGTGGCTTCCCTCCATGCCGTTACACATTTTGCTTTATAAAGCTTTTGGGTGGGAAGCTCCTAAGTTTGCCCATTTGCCGTTGCTTTTAAAACCAGACGGAAAAGGTAAATTAAGTAAACGCGATGGTGACCGAATGGGATTTCCGGTTTTCCCGCTACAATGGCAGGATCCGAAATCTGGAGAAACTTCACACGGCTATCGCGAAGACGGATATTTCCCGGACGCGTTTGTGAATATGTTGGCATTGCTTGGATGGAATCCCGGTGATGAACGCGAAATCTTTAGCTTGGAAGAACTTGCAAAGGCTTTCACAATTGAAAGGGTAGGAAAATCCGGTTCACGTTTTGATCCTGAAAAAGCCAAATGGTTCAACCATCAGTATCTTGTGAAGAAAGAAGATGCTGAATTGGCACAGCTTTATATTCCGTTTCTTATCGAAAAGGGAATAAGCGCTGATCTGGATTATGTGACCCAGGTGGTAAAACTGGTGAAAGAAAGAGCTCATTTTGTTTATGAATTCTGGGAGCAATCTGATTTCTTCTTCCGGGCTCCTGAAGTGTTTGATGAGCAAGCAGTAAAAAAACGCTGGAAGCAGGATTCTTATGATCAGATAGCTGAATTGAAAGAGCTTCTTAGCGGAATAGAGAATTTTTCTTCAGAAAATACAGAAGAGATCGTGAAGAAATGGCTGGAGGAAAAGGGATACGGTATGGGAGCGGTGTTGAATGCTTTCCGGTTGATTATCGTAGGAGGATTGAGGGGACCTCATATGTTTGATATCATTAGTTTGATAGGACAGGAAGAGACTCTGCGCCGTTTGGAAATTGGCCTGCATGAATTAGGAAAAAAGGAATAAAAGCAATTTAAATTTAGAAACCATGTCTGTTATCTCAATAGAAGGGATGGACTTTTTTGCTTACCATGGCCACTTCAAAGAAGAACAGGTGATTGGCACAAAATTCCGTTGTGATGTATTCCTGGAAGTGGATACAACCAAAGCCGAACAAACCGATAATCTGCAGGATACCGTGAATTATCAGGAAGTTTTTAAAGTGGTGAAAGCTGAAATGTCTGTGCGATCGTATTTGTTGGAACATGTAGGACGCCGTATCGTGGAAAGGATCAAAAATGATTTTCCTACGGTTAAGAAGGTGCGCCTTAAAATCAGAAAACTTAATCCGCCTTTAGGTGGAAAAATGGACTTTGTCAGTCTGGAACTGGAAAGTTAGAACAATTTGTAAGATGGTTGTTTCCCCTAAAACATTGATAGAACCTGAAAAATGTCCCCGTTGCGGAGCCACGTTTACATGTAGTAAGTCTGGTAAGTGTTGGTGTTTCTCAGTGTATGTTCCCGAGACTGTGCGGGAAGCTATTGATAAAAAGTACGATACTTGTCTTTGTCCCAATTGTTTGAAAGAATTGGCTACTGCAGGCGAAATACAATAAAAAGTTAAGGGAGTTCAAAAAAAAACTTTACTTTTGCAGTCCTTTTAAAGGGTACCGTGGCCGAGTGGCTAGGCAGTGGTCTGCAAAACCACGTACAGCGGTTCGAATCCGCTCGGTACCTCAAAATTAAAAGTCTCCGGAAAATTTTTTCCGGAGACTTTTTTATTATTTCATAGATCAAATTCTATCAATACACTAAAGTCGTTTAATCTCAATTCCGTTTACGATAGCTTCGCCAACTTTTGCATCAAAGGTAATGTTGATCCCATTTGTGTCATCTACATTTAAAATCACACTATGTTTTACAGGAACATCTTTCCCATAGGTCTTTGCCAGATCGACGTTGGTGAAGACCGGTATCTTGTTCGCTGCGACTGAAAATATCCGTTTTCCATTTATCCCGAATTCTGGTTCTGCCAAATAAACGGTCACCATATAAGAGCCTTGCGGCACATCAAAATGATACTGTTTCATTCCACTCCGATAATCCTGATAGATCGGGTCATCTGATGTTCCAAGAATATTATCAGAATTAAGCCCTTCTTTACCACCTACATAACCCCATTGGTGACCCTGATATGGCTGGTCGGCTTCCCAGATAGCTCCGGATTTAGGGTAAAACTGGACATGTGCACCGGCATTGACAAAGAGCTGGTTAACTTGATGGCTATCCGATTCAAAGTCACCACTAAAAGACAGGTGTATGGTGACTACATCCGAGATAACTTTTCCATCGGTTTTCCCTTCTGCAAGCAGCTGATTTTCTCCAATTCTCATGGGGACAGACCAAATAGCTATGTGGTTCTTAGGATGCATCATTCCTAACGAATGTCCGTTGAGATAAAGTTTTAAGTCCGATAAATTGGAAAAGATCGTTATTTTTTCTTCAAAAGTTTTTTGATCGTGCAGGCTGTAAGGAACAGTTCTTCTTGTCCAGTCATGCGATGCTATATGTACTATCGGTTTGTCTGACAGCCAGGCTTTGTAAAGATAAAATACCTCTTTTGGTTTGCGGTGCCGGTCCACCAACCCCTTCTCGTTAATCCAGGGACGTGTGTCATTTCTCGTTTCTGAAGGAAAATCGTACATGATCCATGCGGCAGAACCTGCTATGAAAGGCCTTTCCTGAAGCTGGTCAAGGATTGTTTCGTGATATTGATTCTGATATTCCACTGAAAAATCAAAAGGTTTGGGATATAGTGTATGGATTCGTGTATCACTTCCTGCACCGTATTCACTGACAATGAGCACTCTTTTCGGATGATTTTTATGTTGTTCATCCAAAAACTGTCCGAACAGATTAGTCCCTTTTTCGTCATACATCGGATAATACCATCCGTTATATAAATTCCATCCAACCACGTCCGTCACATCTGAAAGGCCGATCTTATCATAGAGTAAATTGCGATCCAGAGCTATCGTTGTCTCGCGTGTCGGATCTAATTTATGTGCGATCTGATTCAGCTTTTTGGCAAGATCCACAACATGTTGATCGTATTCCTCTTCACTCATGTGGTTGAACCTTCTGCCTATTCCATGACGTAGCAATATTTCATTCATAAATCCCCATAAAATGATGGAAGGATGATTATAGTATTGATGAATCATTTCGCGGAGCGCTTCCGAAGCGTTTTCTGTGTAGTTCTCAGAAACATGAATAAAATTCACATCCGGAGATTCCTGCCAGATCAGGATTCCCAGCTTATCAGCTGCTCTTAATACAGATTGGTCCTGGGGATAATGGGCCAGCCTTACAAAATTAGCCCCCATTTTTTTTATGATTTCCATATCTTGTATCTGAAGCTGCTGCGGCAGGGCATTTCCTAAGCCAGGGTAAAATTGGTGGCGACTGACTCCTCTGAGTGCCAGATGATGCCCGTTCAGGAAAAATCCCTGATCCGGATCAAAACGATACCAGCGAATACCCAAAGGATTATATTCCTCATCAATAATGTTGTTGCCAGCTTTTAATACCGTTTTAACAGAATATAAATATGGATCTGCAGGCGACCACAAATGTGGATTTTGAATCTTTGGTAGTACGACTGAAATGGTTTTCTTCTGGTGAGGAGGAAGTGAAATCTCTTCAGAGTTCTGGGTTATAGATTTCCCTTCTGCATTTGTTACAATATTTTGCAGTGTAATTGTTTGGTTTTCTGCAGAATTGTTTACCAAATTAGCTGAAATATTTACAGTTGCATTTTTATCTGAGGCATCCGAAGCGTGGATAAATACCCCGGCAGAAGCATAATCATCAACGGCGATATGCACCGGATTTGTCATAATTAACCAAACGTTGCGATAAATCCCGCCAAAAAAAGTAAAGTCGGCAGTAAGCGGTGGAATATCTGCATTGAAGCTATTATCAACTCTAACAGCAATAATATTATCCTCTCCAAAACGAACCCATTTCGTGATATTTGCAGCAAAAGCAGTATATCCGCCCTTATGTACCAAAACATGATGCCCGTTTACATAAACATCGGCAAGCTGGTTTGCTGCTCCGAATTTTATAAATATCTGTTTTCCGGAGTCTTGATTGCTGATAAAGAGATTTTTTCTGTACCATGCAGCGCCACGGTAATAACCTCTTACATCAGAAAACGCGTCACGGCTGTTCCATGAATGGGGTAGATTTACAGTTTCCCAGCTCCGGTCATCCAGGCCAATATCACTTCCGTTTTCAATGTCCTGTCTGATAAATTTCCATTGAGCATCAATGGTTCTAACATAACGGCCATCATTTGGTGATACTGTTTTTTGTCCAAATGCTGGTTTCGCATTTATTAGAATAATGAATCCCAGCACAAACAGAAATACATTTGCTGTGTTTGTAATTTTATGCGTCATGTTGAAACAACAATTTATAATTAATAAGGGTTACTTTAAGGATCAAATATAAAAATAAATAGAATGTGTATTGAAAACACGAAGTATTTTTTAATGATTGCAAATGAAATTTTAATGTCATTTATATGAAATTCTCTTAAAAATCGTTTTGATGTAAAAAATTGTAATATTGCAAATTGTCTGGCACATACCCTGTGCCTCGTGAACTGGAAGTATGAAAAGGATTTTGGCTATTGATGATGATGAGAACAATCTGATCTTGATCAAAACCATATTGTCTAAAAATATTGAAGACGGTATAGTTCAAACAGCAATGTCAGGCATTGAGGGTATCGCAAAAGCTAAAGAACTAAAGCCTGATGTTATTTTACTGGACATCCTTATGCCGGGGATGAATGGGTTTGAAGTTTGTCAGGCATTAAAAAATGATGATTTCACAAAAGATATTCCCATTTTACTCGTTTCTGCATTAGGTCAGAATTATCAGAACCGGATAAAAGGTTTAAACCTGGGTGCTGAAGCGTTTATAACAAAACCTTTTGAAAGTCCCGAATTGATTTCCCATGTAAAAGTACTTTTGCGGATTAAGGATGCGGAGGACATGCTGCGGAAAAAGAATGAGGATTTGGAAAAGAGCCTCGAGGAGATAAAAAATGATCAGGAGAAGCTGCGAAAATTAAATTCTGAATTGCTGATGGCAGAAGAGAAAGAAAGAAGAAGAATTGCAGAGTATCTTCACGATGGAATAGGTCCGATTTTATCACTTGCGAATATTAACTTATCTTCGTTACTGCGTAAAGAATTGGTCCCTGATGTTCAGGGAACTATTCATAAGGCTACGAAGCTTTTGAGTGATGCAATTGCCCAGTCCAGGTCGCTGACTTATGATTTAAGCCCGCCTGTTTTGTATGAATTGGGATTAATTCCGGCTATAAAATGGAAATTAAGTCAAGTTGAACTTAACCATAAAATTAATACCGGTTTTCAGAGCAGTCTTCCAAAATTGGACTTAAGCATTGATACAGGCATTCTGGTTTATCGGATTATTTCTGAGCTTCTCACGAATGTTATTAAACATGCCAGCGCTAATAAAATTGATATTCAAATAAAAAAGGATGAGCGATTTTATTATTTTTTGGTAAGTGATAATGGTAAGGGGTTTGATTTTAAGGGGAAAACTACTTTATTGAGTAATAACAGTTATGGACTATTCAGTATTAAAGAGAGGCTGGATTCCATAAAAGGGGATTTTATTATCGAAACAGAACTGAATAAAGGTACAAAAACCACTATAAGTATTCCTGTAAAAAACATTTAAAATATGGCTATTAAAATTCTTATTGCTGATGACCACCAATTATTTAGAGAAGGGCTAATTACTCTTTTGACGGATAGTAATGACATCAAAGTTGTTGATCAGGCCAAAGATGGAAAGGAAGCACTGGAGAAAGCAAGAGAACAACAACCGGACATTTTGATTATGGATATTGGCATGCCGATCATAAGTGGAATTGAAGCAACTGGGATTCTGAAAAAAGAGTTTCCCAACATAAAAGTTATTGCACTGACCATGCATTCTGAAAAACATTTCATTAAGGGGATGTTGGAAGCGGGTGCCGATGGTTATCTTTTTAAAGACTGTCCTTATGATGAACTGATTCATGCTATTGATTCAGTATTTCAGGGAAAAAAATATCTGAGCGATGAAATTACCGGAGTGATTATTCAGGATTATGTGGGAAAACATGAGGATATCCTGCAAAAAGATCCCCTGTTGTCTGAAAGGGAATTGGAAATTCTGAAACTGTTTGCTGAAGGTAAATCGAGCCGCGAGATAGCAGATACCCTATTTGTAAGTGTGAAAACCGTGGGAACACATAAACAACATATCCTGAACAAGCTGAACCTTAACTCTACAGCCGATATGGTGAAATATGCCATAAAAAAAGGGCTGATTTCCTTGTGGTGATTTCTTGATGTTTCAAGCTTGTTTATGGTTTGGCTTAAAATTTAAACAGTATAATCGTTTTCGATGACCTATATTCACAAATCCGACCTGAATATAGGTTTTTTGTCCATAAGTTGCATAAACAATAAGTTTTATTGGTTATGCGATTTTCTTATTCCTGAATATTAATGATGCAGGTGTTGTCCCTTACAGGGATTGATCTCCAACTAAAGCAAATCTGTCATTAGTTTGATACTAATTTTTATATCTAAAAATTACCCTGTAACTGTTTAAAAAGGATGTTTGGATTCAGAAAATCAGATTTTTATTTGACATGTAATTTTTTTTGTATATATTTGGGTCTTAAAAAACTGACAATGCTATTTGAGCTTTTTAAGAGAGACACTAAAAGACACTAAATCAATTATTTTATTTACAACTGAATTTGCTCTGGTAAAAGGCTTGAATGTTTTGAAGTAAGGCAGTTTTATGGTCTGATAATTGAGGTAGCCATAAATAGGTGCCAACAGGAAGCGCCCTTTCATACGTATCAATGTTTCCACCTGTGAGGTAGGTAAATGAGCTTAGACTAATTGGCATCTTCAAAGTTTTGAAGCTAAAGAGCTATGATTTGATTGTCCTAAATGAATTTATTATGAAGACTTTTTTAGTTAATTTTCTCAAAATCTACCCAAATCTTTTCTCGCAATCCAAAAATGATCTCAAATAGAAAAATTTTACATGACATTTGCTAAGAGATTGATTATGAACGCATAAATTAATCAAAATAAAAAATTAACATAACCCTTAGAAAATGACAACAATTCTACTTATTAACGATGTGCAAATCAATTTGATGGCATATAAAGAACTGCTTAACAATGCTTTTCCGGATGTTAGGATTATTACGGCATCGTCAGGTAAGGCAGGTATCAAAAAAGCGCTTACTGAGAGCCCGGAAGTAATAATAATCGATCTTTCCCTAAATAATATTGAAGGCATTGAAACCTGTAAACGATTGAAAGCTTATGATTCACTATCATCTATTCCGGTAATAATGATTACCTCGTCAGACTTGGATACTACAATCCGGTTAAAAGCATTGGAAGCGGGTGCACTTTTATTTTTAACAAAACCCATTGATACAGTTGAATTGATGGCTCAGATTTCTTCCGTAATTAAATTTAAAAGTGATACAAAGAGACTTATGGTGAAGGACAAGAAAATTATGGATCTCGAGAAATTACGGATCGGTGAACTTGAAGTGGAATTAAAAAAAGCTCATAAGGCATTGGATCAAAGTCCTGTATCTGTTCTGATCACCGATATTAAAGGTAATATTGTTTATTGTAATCCGAAAGTTTCTGAACTAACCGGATACGCTGTCAAGGAATTATATGGGCAAAATCCTCGCATTTTCCAGTCCGGCGAAACGCCAAAAGAGGTTTATCAGAAAATGTGGGATACGATATTATCTGGCAAAGAGTGGTGTGGAGAATTTCATAACAAAAAACGAAATGGGGAACTGTATTGGGAAAGAGCTTCAATTTCTCCAATTTTCGCCCCGGATAAGAGTATCATTAATTTTCTTGGTGTGAAGGAAGATATTACGGAACTGAGAAAAATGAAGGATGATATGCAAATATCAAAAGAGCAGGCGGTAGAAAGTGACCGTTTGAAAACGGTTTTCCTCAATAATCTCAACCATGAAATCCGTACGCCTTTAAATGCAATATTGGGCTTTGCAGATCTGCTTAAAAATTCAGATTCCAAAGATTTGGAGCAAAAAGAATTTATTGAAATTATTGAAAATAGTGGTCATGTTTTGCTTAAAACTGTTAATGAACTGATCGAGATAGCCAATATTGAGACAGGTCAGACCAAAATCATTATGTCAGCAATAAATTTAAATGAGGAAATAGAATCTGTATATAGATTTTTTAAACCTGAAATTGAAGAAAAAGGGATAAAGTTTTCATGCAATATTCCTTTGTCTAATGAGCAGGCAATGATTATTTCAGATGCCGGGAAGCTGAACTTTATACTTAATAATTTAGTTAATAATGCCATAAAATACAGCCGTTATGGCAAAATTGAATTTGGGTATGAGAAAAAGGGATCAGACTTGGAATTTTTTGTTAAAGATGACGGAGTGGGGATCAGGGAAGAACAAAAGAAAATCATTTTTGAAAGATTCAGGCAGGGAGATGAGACCATTACCAAGGAATTTCAGGGAATAGGATTGGGATTGACCATTTCCAAAGCTTTTGTGGAAATGCTTGGAGGAAAAATTTGGTTGGAAAGTGAGGAAAACAAAGGCTCAATATTTTACTTTACAATTCCATATAATCCTGGATGGGAAAAAGAACTCACTGTCAAAAATGGAAATGTCATTGTAAAAAGCAAAGATTGGTAAACAATCCAATAGGATGAATAAAATTTTAGCAATTGACGATCTCAGTGTCAATCTGGATTTAATTAGGTTTGTCTTAACAAGAAATATACCGGACTGTAATGTTTTTACGGCAATTTCAGGTAAAGAAGGAATCAGATTGGCAAAAGAGGTACAGCCCAATGCGATTTTGCTGGATATTGTTATGCCGGAAATGGATGGATTTCAGGTATGCGAAACCCTTAAAAATGATGAGTCGACAAAACATATCCCTATTTTATTGATTTCAGCTTATATGCAAACTACCGAGGACAGAATTAAAGGGTTGGATATAGGAGCTGAAGCCTTGCTGGCAAAGCCTTTTGAAAATGCAGAACTTATTTCTCAGTTAAAAGTCCTGCTGCGAATAAACAGAGCAGAAGAGCAACTACGTAAAAAAAACGAGAGCCTGGAATTATTCATCAAAAACCAGGCAGAAGAGATTAATAATAATGAGACAAGGTTTCTGCAGATATCTGATTATGCACATGAATTCTTTTGGGAAGTAGATTCAAAAGGGAAATTCACCTATGTTAGTGCTGTTGTTGAAAATATATTGGGACTGAAAAGCGAAGAAATAATTGGCAAAAAATACATCTTCGATTTTTACAGAGCAGTGAGTGAAAAAGACGAATCAAAAAAGATATTGTTCGATATCTTTAAGGATAAATCCTATTATAACAATATTGAGATTTCCTGTCTGGATAGTACGAATCGAAAAATCTGGCTTACAATAAGTGGTTTCCCAATTTATGATAAAACATCCGATTTTATTGGTTACAGAGGGGTAACTCACGATATAACCGGGCGCAGAAAAGCAGAGGAAGAATTGAAAAAAAGTCTGCTGAAAATCAAAGAAGATCATAAAAAACTCAAAAGACTGAATGCAGAGCTTGATGTGGCGGAAGAAAAGGAGCGAAGGAGGATTGCAGAGTATTTACATGATGGTATAGGTCAACTTCTTTCCATCGCTCGAATCAGTTTGTCTTCTTTGCAAAAGAAAAGTCTTTCGGAAGATGTCATAAAAATTGTCCTGAAATCAATGGAATTATTAAATGAAGCAATAGTTAGATCGAGAAACCTGACTTATGATCTGAGTCCTCCCATTTTGTATGAGCTTGGATTGATCCCTGCCATACGATGGAAATTAAACCAGATAGAAAGTAACAATAAAATAGAAACAACGATTCAAAGTGATGTCAGTAAATTAGAAATAAGCAATGACACACGAATTTTATTATACCGTATCGTTAGCGAACTTCTGACTAATGTTACCAAACATGCAGAAGCCAGTTCTGTCAAAGTGAATATATACAACGAAAATCAGGATTACTGCATTTCTGTACATGACAATGGTAAAGGATTTAATGATGCTGACGGATCTACTTTAAAAAATGGCGGAGGATTCGGATTGTCCAGCATCAGGGAAAGGCTTGATTCCCTTCAGGGGCAACTTGACATCGAATCAAAGATTAATAAAGGAGCAAAAGTAACCGTAAGAATTCCTATTTTAAATAACTAAGAAAATGGCTATAAAAATTCTACTGGCAGATGATCATCAATTGGTAAGGGAAGGCTTGGCTACCTTGCTGGGTGATGACCCTAATATTGAGATAGTAGGCCAGGCAAAAGATGGTAAAGAGGCAATTGAAAATGCAAAAAAACTGAAGCCGGATATTTTAATAATGGATATCGGAATGCCTGTATTTAATGGAATTGAGGCAACCGAAATTTTAAAAAAGGAAATTCCGGAAATGAAAGTCATTGGGCTTACATTGCATGCCGAAAGAAACTTTGTTAAAGGTATGCTGGAAGCCGGCGCTTACGGTTATTTATTTAAGACTTGTGCTTATGAAGAGTTGATACTGGCGATCAATACTGTAAATTCTGGGAACAAATACTTTAGTAATGAAATTACGGAAATTTTGGTAAATGAGTATATTGGAAAGAAAAAGGAAGTGGAAGAGATTGACACGCCCCTTTCAGACAGAGAACAAGAGGTGCTAAAATTATTGGCTGAAGGTAAATCAAACAACGAAATTGCGAAATTACTGTTTGTGAGTGCAAAAACAATTGGTACACACAAACAGCATATTTATGAAAAATTAGGACTTGAATCTGCAGTTGATCTGGTGAAGTATGCTATAAAAAAAGGAATTATTTCGTTATAATGAATTTATTTTTAAGATTGTTTTATAACTTAAAAATCAATTAGATTGATAAAATAAAAGATTTATATACCGAACCGGGCTATATGATTTTAATAAAATAACTTCATTGATTAATATCAAATATCAGAAATCTGAAACGCAATATCAGAATTTGCCTATGTTATAATTATCATTGAGTACGTAATTTTACCAACGATTTTGGGAAATAATGAATTGTAATGAAGAGAATTATATTTTTTATTTCATTTGTTTTAATACTTCAACTTTTTCCCAAAGCTGGATTGGGACAGGAGACCAATACCACGCATGTTCGTTTCGAATTGAGTATTCCCCCGATAGCGCTGATTAATCTGGCTTATGAAAAAGATGAAATTGTAAGTCATAGTTTTGCTTTGTCCACAAATGAGGTTGAACAGGTCATTACAAAAACAGATGTTGAGAAAACATGGCTTAATTATTCATCCATTGTAAACCCTGGAAGTACCAATTACATAACAGCTAATATAAGCGCCGGTTTTTTACCGCCTGATGTTTCACTAAGTGTTTTTGTCAGTCCTGACGCCGGTGCCGGTGCCGGTGCGCTGGGAACCCCTGTTGGTGAAATTAAGCTTACAGATTATCCACAGAATCTAATTGTCAATATTGGAAGCTGTTATACCGGTGCCGGAGTAAATAAGGGCCGTTTGATAAATTATGTCTGGGATAATCCGGAAAGTTATAATTACTTCTTGCTTTACCAGCATGGGAAACCGATATCGGTAACCTATACGATTACTTCTCATTAACAAACACGAAATGAAGAAAGCCGGATTGAAATTTATTATGCTTGGAATCGTTTTGTTCATTTCGAATGGTGTATGGGGACAAACGTTAGCTGGAGATCAGATACCCTCTACCGATACCAAGCAGGGGAACGTGTTATTAATTGATTCAAATCACCCTTCTTTTTCTCTGTCTTTTGTCACCCCTATAGCAGGTGAAGCGGTCGCGCCGGTCTCAAATTCTGATTTATGGATAATATTATCTGTAGGGATACAGAATTTCGGGCACTTTCATAATATTGGTTATCTTTCTGCTGCAATAACAAGTGGTGCAGTGCCACCGGGAACTGTTTTGACATTGGTTTCTGCTCCATGTGTAACCATTGATGGTGCCGGAACCTTTGGAACCCCTACTGCTCCCATCACGCTTTCAACAACCGACCAGCAAATAGTCACTAGTATTGGAAATTGTTATACGGGAACGTCAACTGGGGATGGCTACCAGATGACCTTTACGCTGCAGCCGGACGCGGGTAATTATAGCCAGATTGTGGCAGGTACGTATAATATTACGGTAACGATTACCCTGGCTGTTAACCAATAGTTTAAATAATAATTTAGTAAGAATTGAAAGGTGGAATAATGGCTTAAAATGGAGAAATGAACAAAAAATGGCCTGAAAAATCAGAATTTTAGAAACATATTTCAGAATTTAAGAAGCTTATTTAAGTAAATACCTATTGTTTTATATTGTTAATACTTACAAGTTTGCAAATTAATTTT
>JACZJI010000083.1 GCA_014860665.1 Bacteroidales bacterium
GTTATATAATAATATATATAGATATTAGATTTTATAGTGAGATCAAGAAAAATGTTAAGCGAATTGTGAATTAATACACAGTATTTATGGATTTTAAGATTTATTAAAATTTGTGTTAATTATTTTTAATAACTTTGATAATGTTTTGTGTGTAAAATACACTTTGCTTAGTTGTAATTTTACATATTAGAATTCTCTAAAATGAAGAAAATAAATATCCAGCGGCATTTTCATGAGTCATCTTTATTTTGACCATAGAGGCTTGAAATTTATATACTCAAAAAACCACCTATTTCTAAACCCATAGAGTTTTTCAAATGAAACCGTTTAGTTAAATGTATTTGAAATTTAAATCTATTGTTATGAGAAAAAGTTTATTTTTTATTGTTTTACTGTTGCTTGACCTGCAAATGATTGCGCAGGTTAACATTCAGGGCACGGTAAAATCTGCCGATAACAGTAGCCCTCTTCCGGGAGTTAGTATTTTATTAAAAGGTACTACTACTGGAACAGTTACTGATATGAATGGCAAGTATTCTATTACTGTTCCCTCTAAGACAAGCACGTTGATATTTTCTTTTGTTGGTTATAAAACACAAGAAATTGTCATTGGCGATGAAACCAAAATTAATGTTTCATTGATTCCTCAATCTGTAGGATTAAACGAACTGGTTGTTGTTGGATATGGTACGACTAAAAAGAAAGATCTTACAGGGTCTGTGGCATCTGTTACTGGAGCGGCATTAAGTCGTGTTACAGCTGCATCACCTATAGCAAATCTTCAAGGACAAGTTAGTGGTGTTCAAATTATTAGTAATGGACAACCAGGTTCAGCACCTCAGATTTTGATTAGAGGTATTGGTTCAATTGAAGCCGGTACCAATCCGCTTTACGTGGTTGACGGTGTTATCACTGACGACATACGAAATCTGGACCCAAATAATATTAAATCCATTGATGTTCTTAAGGATGCTTCTTCTGAGGCTATTTATGGTGCAAGAGGATCGAATGGTGTTATTATGATTACAACCAAAAGCGGAAGTACAGGAAAACTCCAAGTGCATTATGATGGATATTTTGGACTGAGGACCATAGTAAATAATGTAAAAATGGCCTCATCAGCTCTTTATGAAAATTACACTAATGATGCTCTAATCCGTCAAGGTGATGCCCCGGCATTTTCTCCTTTGGACCTTTCCTATAATACAAATTGGTTAAAAGAAATAACACGTGTTGGAAATGTCAATCAGCACACCGTTTCTATAAGCGGTGGTAATCCTGATGTTACCTATTTTATTAGTTTGGGATATTATGGCGAAAAGGGTGTATTGTTAAAAAATGATTATCAGAGAGTTTCTCTCATGGCCAATAACAAATATAATGTTGCTAAATTTCTGACCATTGGGAATAATCTTAATTTTTCGTCTTATAACTCAAATAATCCTGATAACAATGCTTATAATGAGGCTTATCGACAAGGCCCCAATTTCCCGGCTCAGTATTCAAATGGAAACTGGGGATGGTCCAACAATATTAATAATGTCGGAAATCCTGTGGCTGAATTATATTATTGGAATAACAAAAGCAAAGGATATCGGTTTATTGGTTCCCTATGGGGTGAAGCTAAAATTTTAAGTAGTCTTAAATTTAGATCGAATTTTGGTTTGGATGTAGAACAGAATCGCGGTATTGTTTATAATCCGGCAGACTCTGTTTCTCCTACCCAGCTTAATACAATCAGTAACCTGAATGTAACTGACAATGGATTATATCATTATACATGGGACAACTATTTCACATTTGACAAATCATTTGATGGTATCCACAACATTAATGTTGTAGCAGGTGTTACTTCAGAATTATATCAGTCTTATTACTTAAGTGGATACAGGCAAGATGTTCCTCCGCAGGAAAATTACTGGTATCTTAATTTAGGAGATGCTGCAACTGCAACAAATACCAATGGTGGAGACAAGTGGACCAGATTATCCTATTTTACAAGAGCTTCTTATAATTACAAAGGCAAATACTTATTTACAGGAACATTAAGACGTGAAGGCTCTTCTCGTTTCGCTTCACAAAACAGGTGGGGTCTTTTCCCATCTTTAGGTTTAGGGTGGATAATTTCTGAAGAGAATTTCATGAAAAATGTAAAATTCATCAATAATTTGAAGTTAAGAGCCAGTTGGGGTATCGTCGGTAATGATAATATAAGTACCAATCAGTTTCTCTATACAATTAACACTGGTTTGAATTATGTGTTCAATCAACAAATAGTAACAGGCTCTTCAATTACTGATATTAAAGATCCGAATTTGAAATGGGAAACATCCAATAGTATTGATATTGGTCTGGACTTTGCCCTTTTTGACAGTAAGTTGACAGGAACAGTTGATTACTACAACAAGCAGACAAAAAATATGCTTTATCCGTTACCTCTTCCTGCCATTTTGGGATCGACAAGTTATATTACCAATATTGCAAAGATGGAAAACAAAGGACTCGAAGCCGCTCTTAACTGGAATCACAGTTTCAGTAGTAAGTTAAGACTTTCTATAGGTGGAAATGTAACATTCAATACAAATAAAGTACTTGATGTTTCAAGCGGAAGCCCTATTAACGGAGGAAGCCTGAGCAATGGTCAAACAACTACTCAAATTGCTGTTGGACAGCCTGTAGGTGTTTTCTGGGTGTATAAAACAGACGGAATATATAAGACACAGTCCCAGATAGATAATTCTCCTCATATGGCCGGAGC
This sequence comes from Bacteroidales bacterium, assembly GCA_014860665.1. Taxonomy (GTDB): domain Bacteria; phylum Bacteroidota; class Bacteroidia; order Bacteroidales; family F082; genus Sulfidibacterium. Next base: position 2,759 of record JACZJI010000083.1, read on the forward strand.
AAAAGTGGGTGATTTAATTTATGTTGACACCAATCATGATGGTGTGATTAATGAAAAGGACCGAGTATATGAAGGTTCATATCAGCCAAAAGCATATTATGGATTCAATATTAATTTGCAATATGAGAATTTTGACTTCTTATTGACCGGTTATGGTAACCTGGGAAACAAAATTTACAATGGTAAAAAAGCTCAACGCTGGGGCGGTGAAAATATTGAAGCCTCTCTTGCTAATTACTGGACTACAAGCAATACAAATAGCAATATTCCTGCGCCTTCTAATGAGGTTCCGGTTGCATCAGATTATTATTTGGAATCAGGGAACTTTCTTCGTGTAAATAACATTACACTGGGGTATACAATTCCCCTCCAAACAAAAGCTATTTCAAAATTGAGAGTTTACCTCACAGCAGAAAATCCATTTACGATTAAAGCGTTTAGCGGTTATAACCCAGTACTTCAGGGCGGTGATATTTTAAGCAACGGAATAGAATTAAGTCCAATTCCAACTACCGCAACATATTTATTAGGTGTTAATTTAAACTTTTAAACAATTGAAGTCATGAGAAAATTTAGTATAATATTACTTATGGGTCTTAGCCTTGTTTTTCTAGACTCATGTAAGAAAAATTTCCTGACCGTTCCACCTGAAGGGCAGGTTACCCCAAGTGGTTACTACTCTTCACCCGCCAGAGCAACAGAATTGGTAAATGCTATTTACAATAACTTGCTTCAATGGGATGAGAGTACTTTTTCCTGGCTTGGTATTACCAGTATAACATCAGATGACGCAGATAAAGGAAGCGTAGCTGGAGATACTGGTACAGATAAAAATTTGCTTGATAACTGGACATTTACATCTACCGATTTTTCATGTAATGAGATTTGGGTGGCTAATTATCGTGGCATTTCAAGGGCAAACAGGGCTTTATCCATTTTACCCAGTGTAGAGATTGATTCTAAACTTAAGACCCGATTGATAGCTGAATCAAAATTTTTAAGGGCATTGTATTATTGGAGACTTGTAAGAGTTTTTGGTGGTGTTCCGTTAGATACTGTAGTAGTAGATCCAACCAATCATGCTCAGGTTGATTCATCACAAGTCAGGGCAACAGAAGCACAAGTCTACACTCAAATCATTAATGACTGGACTTATGCCGCTAATCATTTACCTACAAAAAGTGAATATGCTGCTTCTGACCTCGGACGGGCTACTCAAGGTGCTGCTGAAGGTTTCTTGTCAAAAGTATACATGTATCAGAAAGATTGGCAGAAAGCTTATGATTACAGTGGTATGGTTATCAGCTCCGGAGAATATCATCTTGCTTCTGATTATGCTAAGATTTTCAGAGAGGCAGGCCAAAACGGTCCGGGATCGCTTTTCGAAATACAAGCAGTCGGAGGTCCTGTTAATTTGGGCGTTCAGGGTTATGAAGCTGTTCAGGGTGTGAGGGGCCAGTTTGGTTGGGGTTTTAACGTTCCTTCCCAGGCATTGGAAGATTCTTTTGAATGTACAGATGGTTTACCTATCGACAAATCTCCTTTATACGATCCGAATAATCCAGCAAAAAACAGAGATCCCAGGTTGGCTGCGACCATCATTTTCCCTGGAGATACACTGTGGGATGGAACAGTGATTATCAGCGATCCGCCTAATCCACGATACAATATGAAAGCATACATCAGTCGTACTGAAGAAACCTTTGATGGTAACGATTGGGAAAGTAACAAACATGTACACTTGTTACGTTATGCCGAAGTTCTTTTAATCCATGCAGAAGCTGCCAATGAATTAGGCAAAACCGATGAAGCCTTGCAATATCTTAATATGGTGCGTGCTAGGGTAAATATGCCTGCTGTAACTACCACCGATCAGGCAAATTTGCGTTTAGCAATTTGGCATGAAAGAAGATATGAGCTAGGTATGGAAGGAGACAGAACTTTTGATCTTATTAGGGAGGGCAGAGCAGCACAGGTATTGGGTCCGTTAGGATTTACTGCCCCTAAAAACGATCTCTTCCCCATCCCTCAGACACAGATCGATCTTAGCAACGGGTTGCTTACACAAAACCCCGGATATTAACGACTAGTTTATAAATAAGTCCTGATTCTTTATTCCATAGAAATGGTTTAAAGAATCAGGATTCTTTTCTCAAAGTGAAGGCTTTGAAAATAACAGTGTGTTATCAATAAATTAAAGATGGGTCATGAAATTCTCTAAAGTGGTTTTTTTGATATTGGTTTTAAATGTCAGTTACCTATGGGGGTGTTCTCCCAAGAATTTAAATGAAGCGACACCCACGAACCCTTCGTGGACACCTCTTTCTGACTCCGCATTAATGGACACTGTTCAATATCAAACATTTAAGTACTTCTGGGATTTTGCCGACCCTACGTCAGGGATGGCATATGAAAGAAATACATCGAATGTGGTGACAACAGGAGGAAGTGGTTTTGGTGTCATGGCTATTTTGGTTGGCATTCACCGCCACTTTATTACAAGAGAACAAGGACTAAACCGCATATTAAAAATAGTAGACTTTCTCGAAAAAGCTGACCGTTTTCATGGTGCCTGGCCACATTGGATGGACGGAAGTACGGGGCATGTGGTTCCTTTCAGCACTTATGACGATGGAGGCGACCTTGTAGAAACTTCGTATATGATTGAGGGGCTTTTGACAGCCAAGGAATTTTTCGATGGCTCGGATTCTACGGAAACAAGTTTGCGAAATCAGATACAAAATCTTTATGAGGGAGTAGAGTGGGATTGGTATCAGCAAGGAGGAAAAGATGTTCTTTATTGGCATTGGTCGCCCGATTATGGATGGAAGATGAACATGCCTATAACAGGTTGGGATGAAGCATTGATCGTTTACATAGAAGCAGCTTCTTCACCAACACATCCTATTTCTGCATCTGTTTATGACAATGGATGGGCACACGGTCTGGAATTTCCAAACGGACAATACACTCAATTTGAAAATGGAAATATTTACGAAGGAGTTATTTTGCCTCTGGGACCTCCATATGGCGGACCTCTATTTTTCTCTCATTATTCATTTCTGGGGCTAAATCCTAATGGTTTGAAAGATAAATATGCTGACTACTTCGTTCAAAATAAAAATCAAACCCTGATCAATTACACATATTGCATCAATAATTCAAATTATGGGTCTTCCGGTGACATTTGGGGGCTAACTGCTTCGGATGATCCGAATGGGTACGATGCTCATTCTCCTACCAACGATAATGGAACCATTACCCCTTCTGCAGCAATTTCTGCGATTGTTTACACACCGCAAAAATCTTTGAAAACCATGCGTTATTTTTATGAGCACATGAAAAGTAAAATCTGGGGGAAATACGGTTTTTACGATGCGTTTAACCAGCAAAAAGACTGGTACGCAACATCTTACCTGGCCATTGATGAAGGCCCTATTATAGATATGATTGAAAACTACAGAAGTGGTTTATTATGGAACAACTTCATGAAAAATAAAGACATTCAAAACGGTTTAAATAAATTGGGATTTACCTATGAAACAGCTAATTAAAAAAAGAGCTACGAAACAAGTTCAATTGTTTCTTCTCTCTTTACTTTTGATGATGGCAGGCGTTTCTTGCCAAAATGGAACTTCTGAAAAAGGGAAAGTTTCTTCGCAGAAGGGCAATCGTTATGATGCTCAAATCAGAAAGTTAATGTCGAAGATGACTTTGGAAGAAAAAATAGGACAATTAAACATGCTCAGTGGCGATGGGGCTGTTACAGGGCCCATAACCAATACTAACGTTGTCAAAGAAATTAAAGAGGGTCATGTGGGGGCTATGCTGAACTGCTATACGGCTTCCTATACCAGAAAACTGATGGAAATTGCCATTGACAGCACACGTCTGCATATTCCTCTTTTGTTTGGTTATGATGTGATTCATGGTGAACGCACGATATTTCCTATCCCCCTTGGAGAATCTTGTAGCTGGGACTTGAAACTTATGGAAAAAACTGCAAGAATAGCTGCAATTGAAGCTTCTGCAGAAGGAGTTCAGTGGACCTTTGCTCCCATGGTTGACATTGCACGCGATCCCCGCTGGGGTCGGGTAATGGAAGGAGCTGGAGAGGATCCCTGGTACGGATCATTGGTTGCTAAAGCCAAAGTAAGAGGCTTCCAGGGAAATGATCTTTCCAACGACAGCACTATTCTGGCTTGTGTAAAACATGGTGTAGCCTATGGTGCGCCTATTGCCGGCCGTGATTACAACACTGTTGACATGTCAATGCGAACGCTTCTCGGTGTATATATGCCGCCTTATCATGCTGCAGTAGAAGCTGGTGTGGCTACGGCCATGTCAGCATTCAATGACCTTAACGGAACACCTTGCACAGCAAACTCCTGGATATGGAATACAATGTTTCGGAAAGAATGGGGATTTAAAGGATTCGTGGTTTCAGATTACACGAGTATTAACGAACTCATTCCTCATGGTGTGGCCAAGAACTTATTTGATGCAGATGTGCTGGCTTTCAATGCCGGGGTAGATATGGACATGGTGGGAAATGGGTATATTAAGAACCTGAAGAAGGCTGTTGAAGAAGGGCTGGTATCTGAAAAAGAAATAGATAGCTCTGTTTACCGTATTTTAAAAGCAAAATTTGAATTGGGGTTGTTCGATAATCCTTACAAATATTGTAATGAAGAGCGAGAAAAGAATGATACTCTGACTCCTCAACACCTCGCAGTTGCCAGAGAAGACGCCAGAGAATCCATGGTTTTGCTGAAGAATAGCGATCATCTCTTACCGTTTTCCAAGAAAATTAAATCCATTGCAATTATCGGACCTCTTGGAAATGATAAATCTGATATGATTGGGTCCTGGTCTGCAGCAGGTGATCGTAATACCGAACCCGTTTCGCTTCTGGAAGGTATCAAAAACAAACTGGGAAATAAAGTCAGAATACTTTATGCGAAAGGGACCGATATAGATTCTCACTCTACAGAGGGTTTTGCTCAGGCGGTGAGCGTGGCAAAAGAGGCAGATGTTGTTTTGCTGGCTTTGGGAGAGGGAGACTATATGACTGGAGAAGCTTCATCACGTGCTAATATCGATTTACCAGGAAATCAAAGAGAGCTTGCTGATGCTGTGATAAAAGCAAACAAAAGAACAGCAGTGGTTTTAATGAATGGCAGACCTCTGACAATTTCACATTTAAACGAGGTAGCACCTGCAATCCTGGAGGCATGGTTTAGTGGTACAGAGGCCGGAAATGCTATAGCCGACGTGGTGTTTGGTGACTACAATCCTTCAGGAAAGCTCACTATGACTTTCCCCAGATGTGTGGGACAAATTCCTATTTTCTACAGTCATATGAATACAGGAAGGCCTTACAGCCCTACGAATCATTATACAACTCACTATCTGGATTGCCCAAATACACCATTGTATCCTTTTGGTTATGGCCTTTCTTATACGAAATTCCAGTACGACTCTTTGAAAGTCGATAAAAAGGTTATGACTACAAAAGATACATTGAGAGTAAGCGTAGTACTGAAAAATGTAGGAAACTATGATGGGACTGAAGTCGCTCAGTTATACATACGCGATATGGTCGGAAGTGTTACAAGACCAGTGAAGGAACTTAGGGGATTTAAAAGAGTCTTCCTGAAAAAAGGAGAATCCAAAAAACTGGTCTTTAAATTAACAAATCAGGATTTATCGTTTTATAGAAAAGACATGACATTTGGTTCTGAACCTGGCAGTTTTGAAGTTTTTGTGGGGGGGAATTCTGCCACACAATACAAGACCAATTTTGTGTTGAAATAGAAACCCTCTGGTTATGGATTTGAATAAACTGGAAGGGCGTTAAATGATATATCTTGGGGCTGTCTGAATCTCATAACGTGATTTTTAGATGGTCCCATTGATTTTTGTTTTCTTCACGAAAGAATGGATTTTTATCTGGAAAGCATTTTATACGGTATTACACGGTTACCGGGCCATTTGTATTATTTTCTGAACCTACAAAATAGAATTCAAAAGACTAATTCTAAAAACAACTAAAATGAAAAGAGGACTGATTCTTATTTTAATAAATGGTTTGATTTTAACCCTTTTGCCATCTTTTACGGTTATTCGAAATTCAAATAACTCGGAATCAAGAATTGATAAAGGAAATAAAGGGATAACATGGAAGAATCTTAGTAAAAGTGACCAGCAATTATTAAATAATATCGAAAAAAAAGCATTCGAATTTTTTTGGGATGGAGCTGATCCGAATACGGGGCTGGGAGATGCCGGGTCGTTTATTAAGTCTGATCGGGTAAGTATTGCTTCTGAGGGTTTCGCCTTATCCTCTATCTGCATTGCTGATACGAGAGGATGGATCAGTCACCAACAAGCTTATGACAGGGTTTTAAAGATATTAAATAGTTTTTACCAGGATCCAAATAACAGTAAAGATTTTTGCGTGCAGGGACAACGAGGTCTCTTTTATCATTTCATCAACAGGAAAACGGGAAAACGTTTCGGAAACAGCGAGGTTTCAACCATAGACTCTGGAATTCTCTTAGCTGGCGTACTGAATTGCATGGTGCATTTTAAAGGAACAGAAATAGAATCACTCGCAAGAAAAATATATTTGAAGGCAGACTGGAAATGGTATACCCGTCCGGATGGGGCTATTGCAGCAGGCTGGACTCCCGAAAGGGGAATTTTCGGTGAGTTTAAAGGCTACAATGAATATATTCTGGCTCTGGTGCTTGGGTTAGGATCACCAACGCATCCTATGCCTGATAGCAGTTGGAATGTGTATGCTGGTCATTATCGCTGGATTAAACCATACAAAGAAATTGGCGCATTTCTGACTCCTATGTGGAAAATGAGACCAGAGGCTTATTTATATCAATTTCCAGCATGCTGGATAGATTTCAGAGGGAAAAAAGATCATTATGCTGATTATTGGCAAAACGGTGTCAATGCTTTGGCGGCGAACAGAAAATATTGCCTCGATTGGGCAGCGAAAAATAATTATCCCGATAAAGAACTTTGGGGCTGGACAGCCTGTGCCGGAAAGAATCATTACATGGGTTTCGATACCCCATACGATGGAACAATAGCTCCCTCGGCCGTTGCTGCTTCACTGCCATTTATTCCGGATTATGCTTTTCCAACAATTAAGCGGATGTACGAAAAATATGGTGACAAAATATGGGGAAAATATGGGTTTACCGATGCGTTTAATTTGGCTCAGAACTGGTATGATAAAGGATACATAAGCATTGACGAAGGAAATACAGTTCTTATGATTGAGAATTTTAGGAGTGGAAATGTTTGGAAAGAATTTATGAAGGTACCGTATATCCAAAAGGCTATGAAGAAAGCTGGATTTAAGTCAACGAGTTCTTTAAACTAAGCAAGACGAAAGGAAAGTTTTCTATATAAACGATATTATCCAATTAGTTTGAAATGAAAGGTGTAAACACTGAATACATCCAGATAATAACTGTCTTGTTTGCCGTAAGTATTATAAGTGGCTGCAATAAAGAGAGCAAGCTGAATCCCCTGACTTCGAATATTAAATCATGGAACGATCTTTCGAAAGATCAGCAAAATTTTTTGGATAATGTGGAGAAAAAGGCTTTCGAGTTTTTTTGGGATGGGACCGATTCAGTAACTGGACTGGGAAATGCAATATCAGTCCGGCAGAATGATGTTGTCAGTATTGCAGGAGAGGGTTTTGCTCTTTCTTCAATATGTATCGCAGATACAAGGGATTGGATAACACATCAGCAAGCTTATGACAGAGTATGGAAAATATTGAATAGTTTTTATAAGGATCCGAACGACAGTACTGATTTTTGCGTTCAGGGAAAAGAAGGTTTGTTCTACCATATGGTGAATAGCAAAACCGGAAAGAGAGACGGGACAAGTGAAGTTTCAACAATAGATTCGGGACTCCTCATGGCTGGGATACTGGATTGTATGCAGCATTTTAAAGGAACAGAAATAGAAACACTGGCAAGAAAAATTTATCTGAATGCCAATTGGAATTGGTACATACGATCTGATGGAGCCATAGCCGGAGGCTGGAAACCTGAAACCGGAATTTTCGGAGAGTTTAGGGGTTATAATGAGTATATTTTGGTTTATCTACTGGGATTAGGTTCTCCAACCTTTCCCATCCCGCAAAACAGCTGGGATGTTTATGCAAGTAATTATCATTGGTTGCAACCTTATAGAGGAATCGGACCTTTTATTACACCAGCTGGGGAGACAAGACCTGAAGCCTATTTGTATCAGTTTCCTGCCTGCTGGATAGATTTCAGAGGGAAAAGAGATCATTATGCCGATTATTGGCAAAACGGTATTAGCGCATTGGAAGCTAACCGGGAATTTTGTTTACAATGGGCAGAACAAAATAATTATCCAGATAAGAAACTTTGGGGTTGGACAGCTTGTGCTGGAAAAAACGGATATATGGGTTTCGAAAGCTTGTATAACGGAACAATAGCGCCGTCGGCTGTTGCAGCAGCACTGCCGTTTGTTCCAAATTATGCTTTTCCAACTCTGCAGTATATGTACACAAAATATGGAGATAAAATATGGGGGAACAAATATGGTTTCGTGGATGCTTTTAATGTAGCTCAGAATTGGTATGATCCATGGTATGACCAGGGATATATTGATATTGATGAAGGTAACATGATTCTTATGTTAGAGAATTTCAGAAGCGGAGGTGTTTGGAAAGAATTTATGAACATATCTTACATACAAAATGCGATGCAAAAGGCCGGGTTTGTTTCAAACACCACTTCGGGTTGATGCAATAAATAGTTAATTAATAGCAGTTTAATGTGGTCAATTTTAATTCGTAGAAGCAGAAAATCAATAAAATAAAGCATATGAAATTTAGAATAAGTCATTTTTCTAGTAAGGCATTGATATTAGGTTTGACAACCATAGTGAGCTTAAACGTTATGGGGCAATCAAAAACAAAAAAACCAATTTATTTGGATACTCACCAACCTATTGCTGCAAGAGTTCATGACCTACTTTCAAGAATGACATTGAAGGAAAAAATATCACAAATGGGAGCTCAGGAAGCAGCTGTCAGCCATTTAGGTATCCAATCTTATGATATTGCTACGGAATGCTTGCACGGAGTTGTGGCATCAGGAAAAATAAATACCACTGTTTTTCCACAAGCTATTGCTTTGGCAAGTACATGGGATACAAGTCTGGTATATCATGTTGCAACTGCTATTTCAGATGAAGGACGGGCTTTGGCCACGAAAGACAGTAACCGTAAGTATCTTTCTTTTTTTGATCCGGTTATTAACATTGCAAGGGATCCAAGATGGGGAAGAACGGAAGAAACTTATGGCGAGGACCCGTTTTTGGTCTCAAGCATGGGCGTTGCTTTTATTAAAGGGCTTCAGGGCAATAATCCAAAATATCTTAAAGTTGTAGCAACTCCAAAACATTTTGTTGCAAACAATGATGACTGGGCTCGTCACAGCGGTTCCTCCAATGTTGACGAGCGATCATTACAGGAATATTACTTACCGGCATTTAAGGCCTGTATCACAGAAGGGAATGCCCAATCGATTATGCCGGCCCTTAATGCTCTTAATGGCATTCCTTGTACTGCGGATAAAAAGCTGCTGACCAATATATTGAGAAACGAATGGGGATTTAACGGGTATGTAGTTTCTGATGCAGAAGGCGTTTCTGATCTTTATGAAAACGGTCATCGTTATGTTAGAACTCCTGAAGAGGCTGCTGCAGTGGGTGTTAAAGCAGGTACAGATGTCGATCTTCGCACAACATATCCCAATTATCTTTATAAGGCAGTAAAAGCAGGTTTAATTTCTGAAAAGGACATTGACAGATCGGTGGCACGAATCCTCACAGTCAAATTCCGATTGGGTATGTTTGATCCCCAGTCCATGGTCCCTTACAGTAAGATTCCTTATGATGTTGTGGATAGTAAACAACATCGGGCATTAGCCTTGCAAACAGCGCTTAAATCCATTGTCTTGCTTAAGAATCAGGATAATATTTTGCCGCTAAGTAAGGATATTAAATCTGTTGCAGTTATAGGCCCTAATGCTGATATTTGTCAGTTTGGAGTTTATAGCGGGACAAATGCAAATGCAATGACGCCTTTGGCTGGGATAAAATCAGTGGTTTCAACGAAAACAAAGATTCTTTACGCTAAAGGTTGTGGAATATGGTCAACAATCCAGGATGATTATTTATCCCACGACAGTGCCAATACCAGCCACCAGGGATGGAAAGGTGAGTATTTTTCTAATCCAAGATTGTCTGGGAAACCTGTCTTGGTACGTACCGATAAACAGATCAATTTTAACTGGCGATGGGGTTCTCCGGACAATACTATCTACTATGATGATTTTTCGGCCCGCTGGACTGCTACGCTCACACCTCCTGTCACCAGGGTTTACCAGTTCCGCATGACCACCGATGATGGAGGTCGGGTTTATATCGATAATAAATTGCTTATTGATGAGTGGCATGATCAATCACCAACTACTTACACGGCATCTATAAAACTCGAAGCAGGCCATCATTATCTAATAAGGATGGAATATTATGAACATGTTGACAATGCCTGTGCACATTTAGGCTGGGATTATGAGCCTGCTATAAAGCAAGCAGCAGATCTTGCAAAGAAAACGGATATAGCCATTGTGGTAGTCGGAACTGACATAAGTGTATCTTCTGAAGCTCATGACAGATCCAACTTGCGTCTTACCGGACTTCAGGAAGATTTGATCAAGCAGGTTTATGCTGCCAACCCAAAAACCATCGTAGTACTCGTCAATGGTGGCCCCTTGGCCATAGACTGGACTAAAGCTCATATTCCCGGAATTCTTGAAGCCTGGTATGGAGGAGAAGAAGGTGGAAAAGCCATTGGTGATGTCTTGTTTGGTGATTATAATCCTGGTGGAAAATTGCCCATAACGTTTTATACATCAATTGCTCAGTTGCCCCCATTTTATGATTATAATGTCAGAGAGGGCAGAACTTACATGTATTTGAAGGAAAAACCACTGTTTCCTTTTGGCTACGGTTTAAGTTATACCCGTTTTAAATTCAGTAATCTCAGAATTAAACCAGAAGAAATTAATTCAACAGGAAAAGTTTATATCACAGTGGATGTAAAGAACATTGGAGGTCTTAAAGGAGATGAAGTTGCCCAGTTGTACGTCCGGGATGTAAACTCTAAGATAATAACCCCGATTAAGGAACTTGAAGGCTTTAATCGGGTGACACTTAATCCCGGAGAAACAAAAGAAGTCTCTTTTGTGTTGTCTACAAATCAATTAGCTTTTTATCATAACGATTTGAAAAAATGGATGGTAAATCCAGGCGTGTATAAAATTATGATTGGGAGCTCATCTGAAGATATTAGATTGACAAAGGATCTTGAGATAGTACATTAAATTTGAGAAGCTAAACAATGGGGTAAACTCAGAGATTTAATTCCATGGAAATAATGAAAAAGATACTATTATTATGCTTATTGTTTTTTATTACAATTACTGCCTTCGCTCAGTCCTCAGAGAGGGAAACCTATTGTAATCCGATTGATATTAACTATCAGTATCAATATATTCACGAAGATGAGCACCTTTCTTATCGTTCTGGGGCAGACATTGTAATCGTTCCTTTTAAAGGAGAATATTACCTTTTTGCCACCAATTCAAATGGCTGGTGGCGTTCAGATGATCTGGCTCACTGGCATTATATTCATCCTCAACTGTGGCCAAAGGAGCATGTTAATGCCCCAGCCATTGCGGTAGTAAATGATACACTTTTTCTTTATCAATCAGGAAGAGCACCTCTCTATTATTCAACAAATCCGTCAAAAGGAGAGTTGAAAGTTTATAACCCTATGATGCCTGAGGTTCCGAATAAACAAGGGCCTGTTGATCCAGATATTTTTTACGATAAAGTTTCGAATAATTGGTACATGTACTATGGCTCATCCAATGTTTATCCCCTTTTTGGGATTTTGTTGAATCATTCAAAGAAACTGGCCTATGAAGGAAAACCGATACCTCTGCTTCGGCTTTTCCCAAAAAAGCATGGATGGGAACGGTTTGGTCGCGATCATATGGATACAATTATCAATCCATTTATTGAAGGTGCCTGGATGACAAAATATCGTGGAAAATACTATTTACAATATGCGGCTCCCGGAACCGAATATAATGTCTATGCCAATGGCACGTATGTAGGGAAAAGCCCTTTTGGTCCGTTTCATTATGCAAAAAATAATCCGATATCTTATAAACCCGGGGGTTTTGTTGTAGGCGCTGGTCATGGAAACACATTTCAGGATAAGTTTGGCAATTTCTGGAATACAGGAACCAGTTGGGTAGGACTGAACTTCCACTTTGAGAGACGGGTCGATATGTTTCCTGCCGGATTTGATAAAGATGGACTGATGTTTTCAAACACTCGCTTTGGTGATTTTCCTCATTATATTCCCTCAAGGAAATGGAAAAACCGGTATTCACTTTTTACAGGATGGATGTTATTATCTTACAAGAAACCTGTAACGGCTTCTTCATTTGTAAAAGATCACAAACCTGATCAGGTTGCTGATGAGAATTTCAGGTCTTTCTGGCTTGCAAAAACAAACAAAAAAGGAGAATGGTTGATGATGGATCTGCAGCATGAAGACACTGTGAAGGCAATACAAGTGAATTATGCAGATTACAAATCGAATATTTATCATAGCGACTCCAGCGTTTACACACAGTTTTTATTGTATGTGTCCAGGGACAAAAAAAATTGGGTAAAAGTAGCAGACTTATCCAATGAGAAAATTGATCGTCCGAATGCTTATATCCAGTTAAAGAAACCTGTTGTTGGACGTTATGTTAAGTTTGAAAATATTTATGAAGCGTCACCAAATTTGGCAATATGTGCACTTAGGGTTTTTGGAAACAGACCAGAGAGTTTTCCTGAAATTCCAAAGTCTTTTTTCGTACGTCGCCACGCTGATCAACGAGATGCAACGGTATCATGGGATTCTGTTCCTTCAGCTATAGGTTACAATATTCTTTGGGGCACTGCAAAGAATAAATTGTATGAAACTTATCAGGTATTTAAAGACCTTGGAAATAAGCTAAATATCCGTTCTTTAGATGTTGGACAAGGTTATTATTTTGCTATTGAGTCATTTAATGAGATGGGTGTTTCCAAGAGAAGTAAAGTTGTATATATAAAATAAAGTAAAAAAACCCGGTGAAAAACCGGGTTTTTTTATGAATGCTTATTTGTAAAACTTATTCGATGATCGGTTTTTCTTTGAACCTTCTTTCGTTCCACCAGGCCCAAATTGCAACAATAACAATGACGGCAATAGTGTAATATACAAAATTTGGCACTGGTATTGGATCTCCCTTGGCATAGGAGTGCAATCCTGATAAGTAATAGTTCACACCAAAGAATGTCATCAGAATAGAAGAATATCCCAATAAAGAAGCCAGGTTAAAGCTGAATTGTGATTTCATTCCTGGCAGACGGTGCATGTGAGCAATAAAACTGTAAACCAAAACGCTCACAAGAGCCCATGTTTCTTTAGGGTCCCAGCCCCAGTAACGGCCCCAGCTTTCATTGGCCCAGATCCCTCCTAAGAATGTCCCCATGGTCAGCATGTACAGCCCAATGGTCAAACTGCGTTCGTTGATAGCCGTTAGCTCACGGATGCGTTCAACGATGGTTTCCCTGTTTTTGGGAGATTTGAGGATGGATAAAATCAGATTAAAGAATCCTAACAAAGCACTTAATGCCAGGAACCCATAACTGGCCGTGATGACTGAAACGTGTATGGTCAGCCAGTAAGATTTTAAAACAGGAACCAGATTGGTGATTTCAGGATCCATCCAGCTTAAATGAGCTACCATCAAAATGATTGACCCCAGAATGGTGGTGGCAGCTACAGACATCATGGAACGTCTGGAAAAGATCAATCCTGCAAGCATTGTAACCCATGCGATATAAATCATGGACTCATAACCATCGCTCCAGGGAGCATGTCCGGAAATATACCAGCGCAATCCCAAACCAAAGGTTTGAACGATAAATGAGATGGCAATAATCCACAGGAAAACTTTCAGGACAAGTTTTATGGCCCTGGAACTTCTCAAAAGATCAATGAACAACAAAATGATCATGATAAAACCGATCGTACCATAAATCATGCTTAAACGGTCGAAAATCATCCATTTATTGTAAAGGATTTCAGCACTTATTTTTTGCTCAGAAGGCAAAATTGAACCGCCATATTGTTTCTGGAAATTACTGATTTGTTTCACCAGCCCAGCAGCAAGAACTTCATTCCCACTACTTACAGCCTTTAGATATTGAGGAATTACGCCTACCAACATCATTGAATCTGCAGAGGATACACCTGCATCTAATTTTGTATTAGCGGTATACCATTTATTATCAGGATTTTGAGTATTAGGAATCACTTTCAGAAAATCTCCGTGATAAATCATGTAGCAGATATTCATGCGTTCATCCACTTTCAGGATGTCTTTATCAGTCTGGTTTCTGCTGGACGGCGCCTCAGCAGATATTTTCTGGACATCAGCCTGAAGTTTGTAATCTCCAGTTTTGACATCGATAAAATCCAGATAAGAAGCATAATTCCCTTTGATACCGATCTTTTTCTTCAGATCCTTGTCACTGACTTTGATGATGGGTACCAACTGCCAGTAAAGCGCATTGCTCATCATGCCCAACAAAACCTGATCTGAATTCAATCCGTCAAAGCTGCTTTTCCAGGCAATTTTTCTCAGAAGCTCGCTGGAAAGAGTGTTCATAGGCTTCATACGTCCATCCTGAGATTGGGTAACAAGCCTTCCGAATTGTGCAGCTTCTGTTTTGCTGACTGTTGGAATTTGCGTTACTGATAAGTGTCCATGCTGAGCAAAAGCAGGAGTTGCTCCTGCCAGCAGGAAAATCATCAAAATAAGAGCTGTATTTCTTGTTTTGGAAGCTTTTTTCAGAAATCTTCCCAATACTGCAAAACGGCTGTTTCTGTTCATCAGCGAGAGCACCATCCCTAACGCCATAAGGAAATATCCCAGGTAAGTAAAGAAAGTTCCCCAATAATCATGATTAACCGATAAAATGCTTCCTTTTTCATCCATATCATAGGAAGACTGGAAGAAGCGGTATCCATCGTAATTTAAAACGTGGTTCATATAAATACGAAAAGGCATTTCTTTATGGTTTTTCGGATCGATAACTGTGACCTGACTTGCATAGCTGGAAGGGCTCATCGAGCCCGGATAACGGTCCAACTGGAACTGATCCAGTTTTAGAGAGAAGGGCAGCTGAATGGATTTAGCTCCGTAACTCATATTTAAATGAACGCCATTAATATCAAAGCTATTGTTTGCCCCTACATAGTTGTCTCCACCCTGTAGGGCTACTTCCTTGGTCTCGCTTCCGGATTCAATTTTAACCATTAAAACATCCATCTGGTTGCTGTTTCTTTGTCCCGATGCTACATAAGTAATTTTGGCATGAGGGAGGAAATTACCAAGAACTAAGTTTATACCTTCAATGGTATACAGTGCTCCCTGAGTAAAGGAGGCGGTCTGAAAAGGCAGAATAACATCGCTCTTTCCGTTGCTCATAGAAACATATTTAATGGTGTCAGGAGCAATAATTTGCAGTTGGCCGTCTTTTAAAAATATGTTTACCATATTTTTATCGATATCACCTCCAAATTTTATCTGAAAAATTCCCAATGAACTGGTCTGTCCTTCACTTAGCTGCAGTGTTTGCCTTGTTCCGTTACCCATGGCTGACAAAATGATTAGGGGGTCACCTGTGGCAGATTCACTTACTTTTTTCAGGGCATTAGGAATGAAATCGACAGCCTTAAAGGTTAAATTTTTGTCGCCTACATGAATCTTAGCATGGTAATCTGTTGGCGTAAGTTCAGAAAGTAAAACCGCCTTTTCTGAAGTCACAGTCTGTTGCCCTTCTGTAGCTGAAATTCCAACATAAGTGCGGTCAGAAAGTATAATGTTGGAAGTTTCACCATTTCGGAGATGCATCATACCTTCATAACTGATAAAACGAGTAATGGCAGATCCAAGAAGAATTATCAGAAAAGCAATGTGGAAAAGCAGCATGCCAAACCGTCCTTTACGATACATTTTCTCACGAAAGATATTTGCAATCAGGTTGATAGCCAGTAAAGCCAGTAAAAGGTTAAACCATGTGGCATCGTAAACCAGCGCCCAGGCAGCTGTGGTACCGAAATCATTTTCGATAAATGTAGCTACTGCTATTGAAGCAGCAAATATCAAAAGCAGAACCCCCATGCTAGTCATGGAGAGAAAGAAGTTGTATATCTTTTTCATTGGAAAAATTTTTCTTTTAGTGCGATGCAAAATTAGGAATAGTATCTGTTCTAAATTTCACAGAATTATGATTGACATCAATAAATACATGCGATTTAGCACAGAAATTTGTATATTGGAACCAATTTAAATTGATAAATGTCAATCTAAATTTAAAAATTTATGTTTTTTTAACTTTAATTTTGTAAAAAAATATTGTGGAATTTCATAAGACATTAGATTGCAGTACTTGCTCAATGGCCTCTCCGGTGTTCTGTTTTCTAAATCATCAGGAAGTGGCTAAGATTGATGATAACAGGATAGAGGTTTCTTTCAATCCTGGTGATACTATCATGAAGAGCGGAACTCCTAAAACGCATGTTATGTCATTCTACCAGGGACTTGCTAAAGTTACACTCGAAGGAAAGGACGGCAAAAATTTCATTCTTGATTTTATTCGTCCACAGACATTTTTTTCCGGCCCGGGATTCTTTTTTGACAACAAACATTATCTTACTATTACCGCGGTTGAACCCTGTAAAGTTTGTCTGATTGACATGGATATTTTCTTCCAGATGATGAAAGATAATTTTGAAATGGCTTTTGCTTTTATGGAGAATTCAAATAAGTTCATTATGAATCTTATTCATAAAATGGAAAGTCTGTTAATCAAACATCATCATGGACGTGTTGCTGAATCATTGCTTTATCTGAGCGGAGTAATTTATCAGAGTAATCCTTTTAATATGAGTATTTCAAGAAAGGATTTGTCTGATTTAACGGCTTTGCCGAAAGAAAGTGTTTCCCGGATTTTGCAGGAATTTAAAAATGAGGGGATTATTAACATGAAAGATAACACTGTCCATATTCTCAAGGAAGATTCTTTAATGCAAATAAGCCAGAATGGATGATTTGCGGTTGTTTTGAAATTTAATTTATAAATAGGATTAATTTTTGTGCATGAAAAAAGGCTACCTGAATTTTCAGGCAGCCTTTTTTCTCAAATATGTGTTAAGTCGGTCTTCTTAGAACAGATCTTTATTAATAAAGATTTTTGTGACAATCTACACAATTTTGTGTCTTCCACGCTCCTCCGACATCTACGGGGTGTTTAAATTCTAAGGATTCTTTTCCATTGGCATATTCCATATGACCCGGTGTTCCTTCTGCGGTTATATTATGACACAGGTCACAACGTCTGGAGATGGTTCTGCCGGTATTGCTTTCAAATGAACCATTGTGGCATCTGAAACAACCAATCGTTTCTAAATGTCCAATATAATTTGGATGTGCCAGCCAGCTTGCTTTCATTGAAGGGAAGATATTGGCTTTGTATCCATCCTGCAAAACCTTAATGGTTTGGTCGATCAATGTTTTTGCTGTATCGTAAACTTGTGGATAATTGTCTTTGTAGTATTTGAGGAATTTAACTTTAATAAATCTGTCGGCACTGTCTACCGTCGGGAATGTGTTGTCGTAGAGAATCGTCATAGCCTCAGTCTTTACATCGGGAAGTTCTCTTGGGATTTTACCCTGATTCATGGCTTCATTAAAAAAAGCACTCGGAGACTTAAAATCATGCGAAGGTCTGTTATGACAGTCGATACAGTCCATGGTGCGATGCTCGAATTTGTCAATTTGTTTTTCTGTATAAACATTGGCAGTATCCTTGTAAACAGTGACTTTTCCAGTTTTCAGATTGGTGTATATTACTTCTGCAATGGTGTCTCGTTTTTCGTTTGCGGAAACATATTCTATTTTCACCTCAGGATTAACATGCCAGTGAATTCCGCTTCTCAGCCCTTTTGCCTGCAAATCGGGACCTGTTTTCATGAGCAATGTAAGATCAAACTCTGAAGTGGTTTGATCTGCCAGATAATATTTTTTATTAATGATTTCCCGGTTGTAGAATTTTTGCGGCCAGTGGCATTCTTCACATGTTTCCCTTGCAGGGCGCAGACTTTCTACCGGTGTTGCAATAGGCGTTGGCCAGGAATGTGTCAATTCAGCATATACCTGGCGCAATCCGGATAATTTTGATTTTACATACCAGGTTGCTCCCGAACCCACGTGACACTCCACACAATTTACCCTGGCATGAGGAGAATTTTGATGCGTTGTATATTCAGGTGCCATTACATTATGGCATAACATGCCGCAGAATTTATTCGATTCTGTAATGTGAAATGCTGAATAGCTTCCCAATGCTGTAAACAGAATAAAAATGGCTGTTCCTAAAGTAAAAATAAAGACTACCATCCTTTGTGATGGATCGTTTAAATCAACTTTTGGAAATTTGGTCACAGCATGTTCCGGATCTTTTTTGTCTTTTCTAAATTTTCTCCAGGCACCAATAGGTATCAAAAGCAGCCCAACAACCAGGAAAGCGGGCATAATGATATATGTAAAAAGCCCAAGATATTGACTTACCTGAGTAGGAAATAGTGCTGAGATCAGCATTAAGAAAACAATGATGAAAAGGCTGACTGCAGCTAACACAGCTCCAATGGCAGTCGGCCAGCTGTAAAATGATTTTGGCAATTTTTTCATGTCAGTTAATCTTGATGATATTTAAGGTTCTATTTAGGTTATATTCAAGCTTATCTTTTATAAATCCATGAAAATTAGTGTACAAAATCCGGTAATAAATAGTCGTTGTTCCTCCTTACAAACTATAAGGAAATTGAAAAAGTAAAACAGGTAATCCTCCACAGACTGTTATAGTCAGGAGGATCACCTGTATGATTATAATTTACTTTTTTAAAATCCTTTACCAAACTTTGTTTATATAATCCTCTCCCAAACTTCTTTTTAGAAGTTCCACAGTCTGGTGATGGTGAATCCCAACATAAAATCACCCTTGGTCCAGTCGTTGTGGTTGTTCATGTATATATCCTGTGGAATAATACCGCTTGCAGTCGTGAAGTAAATCTGGAACGAGTGGGCTGCGGTTTCAACCTGATATCCAAATCCGAAATTCGGTTTTGCAGAATTAGCATCCGTAAAACTGGTTTGTTCAGAAATACCCTGAATTTTCAGCGGGACGTCATATTGGAAAATGATCGAAGATTCGGTCGTAAATTTAATCTGACCAGCAACTCCAACACCAATATTATCATGATTAGCTCCTATGGCAACTGAATTGTAATGAGTCCAGCTACCGGTGGCTTCTAATGAAAAATGGTCACAGACTTTTCTTGAAACAATCACTTGTCCAAAATATGAATATCTGTTTGCAAATTTGTATTCTATTCCAAAAGCAGCATTCGGGCGGCCATCAACGGCAAAATCGCCATATAAGGCAACTCCTACAGGCATGCTGTTCGATTTTGTCTGCTGGAAGAGAATATATTTTGCAGAAAAATCACTGTACATGTTGGTTTTGGTAAGACCATAACCAAGTGTCAGATGTTTAATGGGCGTGTAGTTAATACCGAGGCGTACATTGGCACCGGGGGCATAAATACCATACAGATCATGGATTTTATTGGTATTTACCAAACCAAACCGGTGTTGAATAAAAGCCTCTAGTGTTTTTACAGGTGTATCAAGCGTAGTCTGATTGTCAATAAGTACCTCACTATCCCAGGGTGAATTGACAGGACTATTATCTTTCTTGGCAGTTGAGTCGGCGCTTTGAGCAAAACCACTACCGACAATCAGAAAAGCCAGTATAAAACTTATTATTAAATTTTTCATGCGTTGATATTTTTTATAACACGAAAAAAACACTTCTTTTCATGTTCGTTTTAACCTTTATTTAGTTATTCAATGCACCTTGTTTAATCCATTGAAGTACAATCTGGGCTTGTGATGCAGTGTATTTCTGCCAGTTGTGATGTTGCGTATCAGCCGGGTCCGGGTACCAGTAAATCAAACTGTTTTCAGGATTGTTCAAATCAACCAGATTCAAACTGATAATGCTGTTGTAAGAATGTCCAGAAGTAAGATCCGGTGACTGCCCACCTGTTTTATGACAATTGGTACAATTTTGCGCACTGAAAATGGGCTGAACCTGTGTCGCAAAAGAAATGACCTGTGTCGTATCGATCGGAGTAACTGGTTGCGGGACAACATTATCATATTGACACGAACTTAACGCTGCTATGAATAACAGAGAAATAAAAATTAAAAAATAATTATAATGTTTTTTCATCCTTTTATTTTTTTAAGTAGTTAAACAGGAAAAAAATAGTGCAACTGGATACATTTATTAGAAATACTTTTAAGTAGCGTTAATAATCTCATCAGTAAGTCGGCATTATTATAGTCAGTTGTATTTTTTTCAGAACAGTTTTAGTGAAAAAGCCGCGCAGGCTGCATCATGTTTATTGATGGCTCCTGCACGGCTATAATTCATAAAACCTTATTTACTTAAAGCACTGATACTATTTGCAAGAAGACCTCTTACATAATCTGCATTGTGAACACCCAAACTACCGTCAGCTTCAATCAGTTCGTAGTTCCATAATGCTTCAGCCACAGCAACAGGATATTTTCCAACTTTAATGCTTCCAGTTGATGTCAGAGCACCTTTGCTAATCAAGAGTGTTTCAAGTGCATTCAGCTGTTGTTCAACAAAGTCCTGTGTAGAGGTGATTTTTGCAACAAAAGCAGCTGATCCTGCATCTGTATGACATGCTACGCAGCCATTGGTGTTGATGTTAGCCGGTGTGTTAGGCATACCATCATATTTTGGATACATTTCCATATTGTGGGCACCGTCATGTTCCATGTTGTGACCGATAGCTGGTGTTGCCATGTGGCAGGTAACACAACCGTCTGTAATCTGGGTGGTATGTGGTGAGTTGCTAATGGTTTGACCGAAGTCATACCCACCTGCTCCACCAAAAATATTGGCTTGAGGGCCATGGTGAGGGCCCCAGTAAGGCGAGCTTACAAAAACTGAATCAACAGTTGTTGCGAAAGAGTTGTCAGGACGAGCCTGGTGACAGTTGGCACAAAGATTACCTTTACCAAAGTCAACAGTTTTATTCCCGTACCACAATACTACCGGTGAGGTCGTTGTATTTGTCCAGTCAGCTGCTGTATAAGTTGAGTGAATGTCGTGGCAGGTGTAGCAATTTTGAGGGGCTGGATTGTTGATGGTTCCTGTGGTGGTAGTGTCAGGTCTCATTCCGTTTGCAGGAGTAGCAGCTACAGTTTCCAAGAATCCCTGACTGGTATGACAAGTAGCACAATTATTGGTGTTTCTGACTTCAAGACCACCTGTAGCATGCACAGAGGTTGACCATTCAGCAATTTTAACCTCAATAGTTTGTGAATTATCATGGCACGTAATACAACCAGCGGTTCCGTCCGTTCCATTGGTTCCATTGGTTCCATTTGTACCGGCAGGACCCTGAGGGCCTACTTTTGTACAAGAAGTGACAATGCCCATAGCAAAAAGGCTTGCCAACATGAAATACTTTGTAATTTTCCTATTCATGGCTAATTTTTTAGGTTGTTAAATTAATAACGCAAATCTAAAGCATCCGTCTTTTGTGCTGAGAATTAGGGAGGTGATGTTTTTACCCAATTGAATCTATATTTTTGGATTTCATAATGACATATATCAATATATTTTAGGAATTTTTCTATATTTGTTATGAAATATTTCAGACGTTAAGGGCAATCTTTGTCTACCAGTACTCTTAAAAGCTTATGATTACGAAAATAGCACAGGAATCAGATATAAGTAATAACAATTATTGTGGCACCGGACCAGGAATTTTTCAGACTCTTGATAAGGAACAGGTGCAACTGGTGCATACAAGTCGGTTCGAAGTTGATTTTAAGGCTGGAGAAACTATTATAAAACAGGGTAGTGCTTTAACACACGTGATTTACTTAGTGAATGGCAAGGCTAAGGTTCTACTGGAAGACTCGTCGAATCAGGATATTTTATTACAAATCTTACAGCAGCCGGATGTGATTATAGGCCCCGGTTTTAACAAAGATTTCAGACATTACTGTTCGGTTGTAGCCATCGAAGATACCAAGGCTTGTTTTGTTGATGTCAATATCTTTAAAAATTTTGTCGAGACCAATTCACAGTTTGCACTGGACCTTATTGTACTTCTTAATTCAGGTTATATCAAACTTTATGATAAGTTGAAAAGCCTTACCAATAAGCACATGAATGGCCGATTGGCAGATACACTGTTGTACCTTTCGGATGATATTTATAAAAACCTCGAGTTTGAAACTACTTTAAGCCGACTGGATATTGCAAATATGTCTTCTATGACTAAAGAAAGCGTCATCCGTACCTTGAAGAACTTTAAAGAAGACGGCATTATAGATACGCAAGGCGATTCTTTTAGAATCTTAAAGAAAGATGTTCTGTTGGATATCAGTAAAAAAGGGTAAAAGAAACTTTTTTAAAGGACCGCAAAATTTAATTGACGAACTTCGATAAAACCAGAATTATACCTTAAAATATTGTTATAAATAAATTACAAGTCCGGCCAGGGCATTAATAATATCGACCTGTTTGTTCTCTACTTTATAGCTTCCATCTGTGTTGATGAATCCATATCCCATTTTTCTTGAAATATATTCCGAAATGATCTGTAATCCCACTGATGAATTGAATTTATATTGTAAACCAAGACCCGGTTCTACAAAATATTCATGATCTTTAGAAGAAGTGATTTCATAATAATCAGGTCCTGCACCATAATAAGTCGGCTTATACAATTGGTAAGGCGTTTTCCCCCAAATCATACCTCCAAGAACCTTTGCGGTTACTGATAAATTATGATATATTTCCCAATGAGTAAAAAGACCCAATCCCCCATGTGTAACCTGAAAAGCTTCAGCCCGGATTGTCAGATTTGTCAAAAATGGATCTGATTTCAGCGTTGCTTTAGCCAGTGATGATGCGTCAATAGGATTTAACTCCATTCCAATTTCTGCTCCAATGCCAAAATGTTCTCTAAGATACCATGCTCCTTCAGCACTTATATGAATCCCGGGGAGTGCAAAGCTTCCGTTGGTAACACGCTGAGCTTTGAAATTCCCTAAAGGAATTGCTACACCTGTGTTTACAGAAAAAAAACTGTTTTTCCCCTGGGCAAATCCCTGCAAGCTCAGGAAAATCATCATCAGGAATAGAATGCTATTTTTCATATATAATAAGGTATAGTTTTTATTTAAGGTAGTCTTCGTTATTTACAGGTTAATGAATCGAAACAAAAATACCAAAATTACAATCCGGCGCTTCCGAATTAACTAATGATAGAGAATCGGAGCGCCGGAATTGAGGATTATAAAACAAAAGTTGGGAGGATTTACAATATAAATTCTTTGTTAATTAATGCCATCCGTTAAACATGCTTTTAAAATTACTGGTAGTGGTTTTTCCTATTGTACAGAAATATAAATGAATGATCCAGAAAAGGGTAAGTGCATACCCCATAACCTGGTGAAACAAATCGGTTAACCATAGCCCACTATAACCAAATACTTTGGGAATGGTTATTTCAGGGAAAAGTAGTCCGATCCCACTGATTATGATTAATGGAACCAGTATGTACATTGCTACAATATAACTGAATTGCTGGAGCGGATTAAATTTTCTTTCTTTTGTAATCGGGAAAGGTTTGGGCTTCTTTTTAAAAATGCCCCAGGAATAATAGACTATCTGTTTCCACAGTGCACTAAAATAACCCTTTCGTGGAATTTTGTAGTATTTTCCATTCCATGTAAAACCATTTGCAAAAGCGAAGAACAGAAAATTAATTATCAACAAAATTCCGCAGATATTATGAATTTCTACTGATAATGAAAAAGGAATCCAATAAGAATTAATACTTGCATAATGCATACTAAGACCCGTAAATATTAAAGCCAAAAACAACAAAGCGTTTATCCAGTGCCAGATTCTGACCCAAACGGGATATAAATAAATTTTCTCTTCCATCTTATTTCGTTATTATACGCAGAATTGCATGAACAATAATAATTACCAATACCAACCCGAAGATTATCAGACTGATTTTATTTAGAACAGGATTTCTGTTTGCACTGATGACATAGGAGTTATTCAGAATGGTTGCATTCAGAAAACCAATCTCTGACCGGCTTTGCTTTGATTGGAATTTATACAAGGAGGCCATCAGAATTGTGTTTTTTGAATGGCATTCAACACAATTTTTTACGGCTTGCGCTTTTGGTTGAATTTGATGATCAACCATAGAATCATTTTCAACTTTTACGTGGCAATCCAAACATCGTACATTCTGGAAGTGGATCATCTGGTTAGGAAGCCATTCGTGAGCAGAACTGATGTTTTTCGGAGCTGAATCAGACAACACCTTATAATTAACGATATTCGAGTGGCAACTTAAACACATCTCATTGTCATAAATAATAACCTGTTTAATGTTTTTATCTCTGCGGGCAGTTACAGTGTACTTATGAGGATCGTGGCACATGGAACATTGGAAATTGCCGTACATTTTCTTATGTACACTGGAATCAAACTCCCTATTAATTTCATCAAAGTGGAACTTTGCCGTTACCTCATCTCCTTCATGACAATCCAGGCAGGTAGGGATGGGTTGCATCTGCAAATGCCCGTCGTGTGGGAATTTTAAATAACCGGCGTCGTGGCAATCGGTGCATTCAAGAGTGTGGTGATTGCTATGGTAAAATGCGTTGGAATCAATAACATAATAAGGATTCATTCGTTTAATAACCTCTTTCCCGGATACTTCGTTAAGAAATGAAAAGAACTTGTGCCCGTGACATTTAAAGCATTTATGGTCGTCTGCAGAGTTCGGCAATTTCTGATTCTGAGTCTCCTGTGCTTTTAACGGCTGAATGACCACCAACAATCCAAAGAACATAAAAATCGAAACGGTGATGCTCAATTGGTGGAATTTCATCTTTAAAACTTTATGCATGGTTAATACTTCTATAATAAGGTATGGGTTATCTTTTAATATCCATCTTCCAGCAAAAATCCTTTCCTATTCATTCTTTTTTTGAATTCCGAATTATAGGGCATGTCAAAAATCTTTTCACTACTAATTTTGGTTTCTGGTGGATAATTTTGGTTAATTAAGGCTAATAATCCATCGTTAAATCATTCACAAAGTTAGTATATTTTTGTTATGTCCTTCACAGCACAACAAATTTTTAGAAAATAAATCATATTATGGAATTGTATTCCTTTTGATGCTAATAAATACAGATGCACTGTATTTTATTTATTCTGTCTTCCCAACCTTATTTATAGTATTTATGGCAAAAATGGGCTACCCCTTAATTTAGAAGCAATCAAAGAACCGCTATAAATATTTAAAATTGCGTACATTAACACATGTATATATCTTGCATCTTACATGTGGGATAGTCAGGGG
>JACZJI010000084.1 GCA_014860665.1 Bacteroidales bacterium
TGGTACATCTATGCGGGAAAAAAATATTCAGATTATATATCTTTTTATTAATTCGTAGAAATCATTTTTTTGAAAAGGTTTACTAATAAAATCATCACAACCGGCTTCTATTGCTTTTGTTTTATCGTCGGGTGTTGCGTAAGCTGTTTGTGCTATAATTTTAAGTTCGGGTTTTAGTTCTTTTATCTTAAGGGTAGCATCAAGCCCGTTTATCCCCGGAACTTTAATATCCATCAATACTAAGTCTATATCTTGATTGGACATACAAAAATCGACAGCTTGTAAACCATCAATAGCATGAATTATTTGAAATTTTGGGCCTCCCATATGTTTTAACAAGAAGTCAATATATTGATAGTTAATTTCTTCATCTTCAACTACAAGGATGGTCTTAGTGTTTTCTGTAATTTCTTTTTTAGTCTGTAAAGCGACTTTTTCGGGATGAACTGGATTAAAAGGAATACTCACAATGAAAGTCGCTCCCTTACCTTTTTCAGATTCTACCCTGATAGTCCCTCCAAGAAGTTCAGCATTGGCTTTTGCAATGGAGAGTCCAAGTCCCAACCCTCCTACTTTTCTTGATAATTCTTTTTCTTCCTGTGAGAATCTTTCGAAAATAAGCTCCTGGTTTGCAGGGCTGATTCCCAACCCGGTGTCTTTTACATAAAACTCCAATATGTTATCTTTTGGTCTGTACCCAATTTTAATGAACCCTTCATGTGTAAACTTCAAGGCGTTCTCCAGCAGGTTATCAAATATTTTATGCAATTTATTATCATCCACTATAATGTCGGCATCTTCATCTGCAAGCGGCCTCTCAATATAAAGAGCAAGCTTTTTCTCTTTGGCTTTCAGATCAAAAACAGCAAAGCATTCCTGTAATAAATCATTGATATTTACTTCTTTTGGGCGTAATTTAACCTGATGAGTTTCAAGTTTTGAGATTTCAAGAATATCATCAATAATCCTTAAGAGCTGATGAGCACTGTTTATAATGATTTTTAAATAGTTTTTATTGGAAGCTTCATTTATTTTTCCCTCTTCGAGCAAACTTGAAAAGCCGATTATTCCATTCATTGGTGTTCGGATTTCATGTGATAAGTTTGCCAGGAATTCTGATTTTAAATGATCACTTTCTTCAGCTTTTTCTTTTGCCTGAATCAAGTCCTTTTCAGCCTTTTTTTGCTCGCTGATATCTTCTATAACCGTATAAATTTTTTCAATTTCGTTATCTTCATTTTTTAGAGGTACAATCTGACTTGAAAGCCACTTAGTTATGCCCCACTTAGAAGTGTAATGAAGCTCAACCTTGACTATTTCCCCTGACTTACATGAACTCAAGAATTTGTCAGTGTAACCATTCTCTACTAATGGAGTAAAATTGAGGATGTTGATTTTTTTTGTCTCATCTAAAGAAGGCGAACCTAAAATCTTTAATAATTCGTTATTAGCTTCTAAAATTGTACCATCAGGCTTAGCTGTAAAAATACCTAATGGAGAATTTTCAAAAAGTATCCTGTAATTTTTTTCCCTATCAATTAAAGAGTCTTCCATTTCCTTTTGTCGCGTGACATCGCGAGCGTAAACGAGAATACTTTTCCTGGAGCCATCAGTATTAAAAAGAGGAACTTTTATGATGTCAAAGGTTGTGTTGCTACCATCTGCTGATGGAATAAATTCATTTGTTCGTGTCAGTTTTCCTTCGTTCCATGTTTCATTATCTGATTTGAAACATTCTAAAAAAACATCTTTAAATTCCGCATTATGCTGGGCTAGTTCTAAATCAGACATGCCAATACTGTGCTTTTCGTCCAGCTTGAAAAAGTCAAGTGCTGCATTGTTTGCAGTTATCCATCTTCCATTTCCGTCTTTGAACTGAATTATATCCGGAGTTGCATTAATCACTGTTTTTAAATCCTCTTCACTTTTCCTGAGTAGTTCTTCTGTTTTCTTAATTTCTTCAATATTTTTTGATACCACAAGAAAATATTTACTGCCATTTAGTTCCATCATAGAGCCCGAAACGAGGATTGGAACTATTCTTCCTGATTTTGTCTTAATCAGGATTTCTTCATTTTTTACAACTCCTTGATTTTTTACTTTATTTACGCCATAATATATCTGCTCCGGATGAACTAAAATTTGACTAATGTTTATTCCTCCATTTAGCACCTCGTTTCGGCTATAACCTGTTATTTCGAGAAAACCATCATTGATTTCCAAAAAGTTACCCGTGTACTTTTCTATAATGCAAATAGCATCTGGCGTGGTTTCAAAGGCTTTTCTGAATTTTTCTTCATTTTCTTTGAGAAGATCCGATAATTCTTTTCTTTCTATAGCACTGGCCAGTTGAGTTGAAATATGGCTAAGCAGGAATAGATCTTCTTTTTTTAAAGCTTCAGGATCTTCATAATTTTGAACGGCCATTACTCCTATTACGCCGTTTTCTGTCTTGAGCGGAACTCCCATCCATATAGGTGCAGGATGACCTATAATCTCAATTTCGCCTTTTTTTACCAACTCCTGCTGAACCTCTTCGTTTGCAAATAAAGGTTCGCCCGTACGACATACGTATCCGGTAACACCACGTCCTCTGTCAAGATTCGTAAACTGTTTTGGCTCATTATGAGCATCCTTAAAATAAGGAAAGTCAAAAGTGTCTGTTTCTTTACGATGCAGGGCAACATAAAAATTACTGACATTCATTAGTTTACCTATAGAGTCATGAACCTGACCTAATGATTTGTTCAAATCACTGGTAAAAAGTGTTGCTTCAGCTATCTCAAAAATTACAGATTGCACTAGCTCAAATTTCTTCTTTTCATTTTCTATCTTTTTGTTTTCCATTACATGCCTAATCACCCTGCCTATTTTTTTCATGTCAGCTTTTAAAATGTAATCATCAGCTCCGGCTTTCATACATTCTACAGCCGTAATCTCATCCATAGAACTTGTGCATATGATTAATGGTAAAGCAGGGTTTTCGCGACTTCTGATCTCCAATGCTTTTAGCCCATCGAAAGTTGGTAGATAGAAATCAGAAATAATGAGGTTGTATTCTTTATGGATTTCTTCTAGAAGCTCTTTTTCTGTTGTAATAGCTTTTAGTGAAAGGTCAGAAAAATTTTCATTTAGAATCTCCCTCAGGAGAATTACATCTGTTGCACTATCTTCGATTAAGAGTATTTTTAGAGGTGTTTTCATACAACTGGGTATTAATTACTTTTTGGGTCAGGAGTTTTCTTAAAAGGGTTTTTACACTGATGATTCAACTGAATTTTTAAACGAATCAATAACCTAAAATAATTATTTCGTATCATGCGAATCTTTTAAGAATTCTCTCAAAAATAACGATTATTCAGTTTTTTTACATACTGAATAATATATTTGTCATAAATTACATTATAACCAGTTGATTTAAATTAAAATAATCTTGTGCTAATCAATTTCTGTTGTATAGATAATATGCCTGGCAGGCACCTTCGCTGGAAACCATACACGATCCTACCGGACTTAGCGGCGTACATGCTTTTGCAAACAATGCGCAATCTTTTGGCTTTTTAAGACCTTTCAGAACCAACCCGCAAATACAACCTTTTGGTTCGATTAAAGGTTCTACTTCCACATCACCAACAGCCTTTTCTGCATCGTGTACCTCATATTCTTTCCGAATTTTAAGTCCGCTATCTTTCAGAATGCCTAAGCCTCTCCACCAATCATCTCCTGGTTCGAAAACTTCGTCGAGCATTTGCTGTGCTTTAACATTTCCTTCTGGTTTTACAGCTCTTGTGTACTGAATTTCAACTTTGGGGTCGTTATTTTCAATTTGCCGTACGAGCATCAAAATAGTTTGCATCAAATCGACAGGTTCAAAACCACTGATAACTACTCCCAATCCGTATTTTCTGGGAATGTCTTCATAAATTCCTTTACCAGTAATAGTACTTACGTGACCCGGTCCGATGTAGCCGTTAATTTTAACTCCTTCATCGATTAGAGCAGACATGGCCGGAGGCATCACTTTATGGGCACTAAAAACAGAAAAATTGAACAATCCGGCTATTTTTGCCTGTAAGATTCCCGCAGCAGAACTTGGAGCTGTTGTTTCAAACCCAATTCCCAGAAACACTACTTTCTTTCTTCGGTTTTTCTTTGCAATCATTAGAGCGTCCATAATGGAGTAGACAACCTGAATGTTGGCACCATTGGCACGTTCTTTTTCCAAAGTTGATGTTGAACCGGGTACTCTTATCAAATCACCATAAGTAGTAATAATTACATCTTCCCGGCGGCTGTAAGCAATGGCTTTATCAATATAACCCCTGCTGGTCACACATACGGGGCACCCTGGACCTGAAATCAATTCAACAGTCTCCGGAAGTAATCCCGGAATTCCAAATTTCTGGATTGACATGGTATGTCCACCACAAACTTCCATCAGTTTGATTGGCTTTTTGGAGATAGATGCAATTTCTTTTGCTAGTCCTTGTACTATATCCTTATCTCTATATTCGTCTATGTATTTCATTATGAAAATATTATGCTCTTGTTTTAAGGATGTTTTTCACATACTTACAAAACAGTTAACTCTTCTCATTTATCGAGAACTATAAACTTCAACTTCAAATCTATGAATTTTCTTTGAAAAACTGTAGTAAGAGGCTATTTAGATCAAATGGGTATCATTTTTCTTTTCTTCATCATCCATCTCTATGTTCAGTTTTTTAAACTCATCAAAAGCGCTCAA
This sequence comes from Bacteroidales bacterium, assembly GCA_014860665.1. GTDB lineage: Bacteria > Bacteroidota > Bacteroidia > Bacteroidales > F082 > Sulfidibacterium. The sequence goes on from JACZJI010000084.1 coordinate 4,748, forward strand.
AGAAGCCTCTGCTTCTTCCAGGTCGAGCTTTTGTATGGCAAATCCTGTATGGATTAATACAAAATCACCAGGGCTTAACTTCTCCCCTGACAACAACTGCAAACTTGCTTTATAGAATGATTCTCCTACTGAGCAAATTGCCAAATCACCTTCAATCTTCTCAATCTTTGCGGGAATACTTAGACACATATAAATCTATATTAAATTATAAAAAATACACATTAATTATCTTATTATTAGTCTAATTCTGATTATTTTTAGTGCTACGATTTTTAGCGGCTATGGCCATCTGACCCAATGCAATTCCTCCGTCGTTCGATGGGACAAGGGAATGCGAATAAACATCATATCCGGCATTTCTGAGCTGTTTTTCTGCATTTTCCAGTAATATTTTATTCTGAAACGTTCCTCCGGAAAGTGCTACTTTTTTCAACCTCGTTTCCTCACTGATTTCAGAAACAACCTCTATTATTATCTGAACAATTGTATTATGAAATTTGGATGAAATTATTTCTACCCTAGTGTTTTTCGAAAGATCATCCAAAATCTTGGAGAATGTTTGTTTAAATGAGATTACTCCATTTTCAACCCCGAATGGGTATATATCATAACAGTTCTGATCAGCCACGGATTCCAGGCGCATAGGTGGTTCAGCGTGGTATGAAGCAATGGGACAAACACCAATCAGAGCTGAAACCGCATCAAACAATCGTCCTGCGCTGCTTGTTTGCGGACAATTTATATTTTGCTTGAGCATAAAGAGAACAGTTTCAAAGGATTTTTCTTCAATAGTAGGAAAATACTTTTTGAAGTTGTCTCTCAATAATGTTTCTCCAAAGTAGCTGAATAAGCAAGCAACGGCCATTCTCCAGGGCTCTTTTGTGACAAGGTCACCACCAGGCATAGGGATGTACTCGAAATGAGCAGCTCTTTCAAAATCCAATAAATCACAAATCAGAAACTCCCCTCCCCAGATTCTGCCATCTGTACCTAACCCGGTACCATCAAAACTAATTCCAATTACTTTCTCATCAAGACGGTTTTCTGCCATACATGAAGCAATGTGAGCATGATGGTGTTGAACCTGTAACAAGGGAAGTCCGGTTTCATCAGCGTAACGAGAAGACAAATAATCAGGATGTAGATCTGCTACGGCTATTTCTGGTTTAAATCGGAATAAATGACTGAAGCGATTGACGGATTCACTATAGAAATCAAGTGTTTCCAGATTTTTCAGATCACCAATATGCTGACTTAATATTGCTTGCTTTCCCTTCCCAATTGCGAAACAATTTACCAGTTCTGCTCCGGCAGCAAATATACCTTCCGTGTTTAAGTTTAGTACAACAGGTGAAGGTACAAATGACCTCGAGCGGCGAATCACTCTTTCTTTTTTATTTACAATCATGCAGACAGAGTCGTCCGTTCGATTGTGTATATCTCTGTTATAGGTAATTATTGCATCTGTTATTGGGGAAAAGTCTTCAATAGCTCTTTTGTTGTCGATTAGGATCGGTTCATCAGAGAGGTTTCCACTGGTCATTACAAGTGCGGGAACAGTAAGGTGCTCAAAAAGCAGGTAATGAAACGGCATATAAGGTAACATAGCACCAACGGTATCCAACCCAATGCTTACTGAAGGTACCAAGGCTTTTTTGATTTTGAGTAGTATAATTGGCCGTCTCCAGCTTGTAAGAAGTTGTTCTTCTTCTGAATCCAGAAAAAGATACTCTTTCAAAATTTCTTTATCGCCAAACATCACAGCGAATGGCTTGCCTTCCCTGTTTTTTCTTTGTCGTAACAATCTCACAGCTTCCTCATTCTGGGCATCGCAGGCAAGATGGTATCCGCCAAGACCTTTAATTGCAAGTATTTTACCATCTCCAATTAACTGGGAAGTGATATTTAGAATTTTCTGTAAATCTGTTATTTCTTTCCCATCAAAATGAAGTGTATAATGTGGACCACAAGTGCTACAAGCGACTGGTTGGGCATGAAAACGGCGATCCAGAACATTTTTATATTCTTTTTCACATTGAGGGCACATTTTGAACGGTGCCATTGTTGTTTTTGGCCGATCGTAAGGCAAATCTCTGATAATAGTGAATCGTGGGCCGCAGTTAGTACAGTTTATGAACGGGTAATCTATTCTATGATGTTGTTCCTTCATATCCCTGAGGCAGTCGTCGCAAACTGCAATATCCGGACTAACTTCAGTAATATCATCTGAATACGAACGGCTTTTTTTGATTCGAAAATCTTTAAAGCCATTTACCTTCCTTTCAGACAGAAAAATACTCGAAATCATCGCTGCAACTGGTGCTTTAGAACGTATGGAATTAATGAAATCTTTGATTTTAAGTTCTTCACCTTCAGCAATTATCAAAACGCCCTCATTATTGTTCTCAACAGTTCCCAGAATATTATTTGCTTTTGCAAGCTTAAAAATAAAGGGTCTGAACCCTACTCCTTGTACCAACCCACAAACCCTGATTTCGTAAGATGCTTTTGCCATGAAGATTACTTAATCAATTTATACTTCCTCTAAATTCATAATTTGTTAATTAATTCACAAAAATATTTTATTTTTGTTGTGAAATTTATAACAGTACAAATGTAGTACATTTAATAAAAAAACAAACCAATGCCCGAAAATAATCAAATATCAGAAATCCTGAAAAAGTTTAATAACGACAGGAGCCGTTTGATGGACATTTTGCTTGAAATTCAAGAAAAACAAAACTTTGTTAATGAGGAAGACATAAAATTTCTTTCTGAAAAACTGGGTGTTTCAGGTGGAGAAATAAATGAGACCTTATCCTTTTATCATTTCTTCTCTGACAAAGAGCTTGGTAAATACAATATTTATCTGAATGACAGCATCACCGCCAATATGAAAGGAAGAACCGAAGTAAAAAAAGCTTTTGAGGAAGCTTGTGCAACGCCGATTGGAAATGTATCTGAGGATAAGCAATTCGGGTTGTTCAGTACTTCGTGCATTGGCATGAACGATCAGGAGCCGGCCGCTATCATTAACAACAAAATTTTTACTCAGCTTACTCCCTATCGTGTCAGACAACTTGTAAAAGGCATGCGGGATGGCAAGCCGATAGAAGATTTGATGTATGAAAATTTTGGAGATGGTAACAATGCAGATCCGGATGTCAAAGCCATGGTTTTCAACAATATCAGAAGGAAATCCATTATTTTGAAAAATGATTATGAGCCCTATACATTTTTAAAAGGTAAAATCAGGGATTATTCACCTGAACAGGTTATCAAAGTTATTGAGGATTCAAACCTCAGGGGAAGAGGCGGTGCTGGTTTCCCAACAGGGCTTAAATGGCGCTTTGGTTCCCGCACAGATGGAGCACACAGGGTTATTATCTGTAATGCAGATGAAGGAGAACCGGGAACATTCAAAGACCGTGTTTTATTAACACAATACCCCGAAATGGTTTTTGAAGGGATGGTAATCGCTGCTTTTGCAACGGGTGCAGACATCGGCTTGTTGTACCTGAGGTATGAATACAAATACCTGTTAAAATTCCTGAATAGAAAGTTGAAAGAAATGCAGGAGCAAAACCTGCTTGGAAATAATATCTCCGGAATAAGAGACTTCAATTTCTCCATCCGCATCCAGTTAGGCGCCGGAGCTTATGTCTGTGGTGAAGAGTCTGCTTTGATCGAATCCCTCGAAGGAAAACGCGGTGAACCTCGTGATAAACCGCCTTTCCCGGTTGAAAAAGGCTATCTTGGATACCCAACCATTATTAACAACGTGGAAACATTGGCCACAGCAGTAAAAATTATGCATCACGGCGCCAACTGGTATGCAAACTTTGGGACAAAGGATTCATTAGGTACCAAACTACTGAGTATTTCAGGCGATTGTAAGCTTCCTGGTATCTATGAAGTGGAATGGGGAATCAGTATAAAAGAGGTATTGGAAATGTGTGGTGCAGAGGATGCGCAGGCCATTCAGGTTGGAGGTCCTTCGGGTATGCTTATCGGAATGAAAGATTTTGACAATCTCGATAAAACGACTTTGATGAGATGGTACAAGCCTTCAGGAATGATGGTTGCAGAAAGGTTTTTTGACCGCCGACTCAGCTATTCCGATCTTCCAACCGGAGGCTCCATTATAATCTTCAATAATCAGCGGGATTTGTTGGGAGATGTTGTTCTTAATTTCATGGATTTCTTTATTGAAGAATCCTGTGGAAGCTGCTCTACCTGCCGAAATCTTCCGGTACTCATGAAAATGAAACTGGAAAAAATCCTTGCAGGCAATGGCGTTAAGAAAGATATTGAAGATTTGCTTAGCTGGGGAAAAACGCTGAAAGCAAGTCGATGCGGACTTGGTCAGACTGCAGGAAACCCGATTCTGTCGAGTATTTTCAACTTCAGACATTTGTATGAAAGACATGTACAAAGCCTGAAGGAATTTGATAACGGTTTTGATTTGGAAAAGGCTGTAGAACCTTATATGGATTTTGTACACAGAAAACCAATGTTTCATCATTTTTAATCTTGTAATGCATCAGAAATGAGTAATCAAATTAAAATAGTCATTGATGGTCAGGAAATCATCACCGAAAGGGGGAAGACCATCGTAGAAGTTGCCCGCGAAAACAACATCTTCATCCCTACCCTTTGCTTTTTTGAAGGTGCTGAAAAGAAAGCGAATTGCAGAATCTGTACCATTAAAATTAATAACCGTATGATGACTTCCTGTACAACGCCGGTTGTTGATGGAATGGAAATTGAAAATAATACTCCGGAACTGAATGATATCAGGAAGAGTATTATAGAACTTTTGTTTGTCAGTGGCAACCATTTTTGCCCGGCCTGTGAAAAGAGTGGAAACTGTGAACTTCAGGCACTGGCTTATCGCTATCAAATGATGGTTCCAAGATTTCCATATTGGTTTCCAAAAAAGCAAATTGATGCCAGCAATAAGAAAATCATCAAAGAACAAAACCGTTGCATAGCTTGTAAAAGGTGTATAAAAACTATCTTTGATGAAAAAGGAAGACGCTATTTTGCTTTCAAGAATCGTGGACAAAAATTAGAAGTTGTTTTGGATCAGGTGATGGGAAAAACGATGTCGGATGAGATTGCAAAAAAAGCGATGGAAAATTGCCCGGTAGGTTCTATTTTGTACAGGGAAACCGGATTTGAAGTACCGATCGGAGAAAGAAAATATGAAAATGAACCCATTGGAAGTAATTTAAAAGGATAACCCTTAAAAGAAAGCCATGAATAAAAAGATAATAGCAACGACTTCTTTGGCAGGATGTTTTGGATGCCATATGTCGATTCTGGATATTGACGAACGAATTTTAGATCTTATTGAGCTGGTGGAATTCGACAAGTCTCCTATCGATGATATCAAAAAATTTACCCAACCTGTTGATATAGGAATTATTGAAGGTGGGTGTTGCAACAGCGAAAATATTGAAACACTGAAATATTTCCGTGAAAACTGCAATATTCTGGTTTCGTTAGGAGAATGTGCCATAATGGGTGGATTACCTGCTTTGCGTAACGGAATACCTATTGAGGAATGCCTGCGGGAAGCTTATTTAGATGGTCCCACTGTTCAATTAAATACAGAGCAGATTATTCCTGCTCACGAAGAATTACCAATGATCCTCGACAAGGTTTATCCCTGTCATGAGATTGTTAAAATAGATTATTTCCTTCCGGGATGCCCGCCTCGCGCTGATTTAATCTGGAATGCGCTGTACGCACTTATCACAGGAAATAAAATGGAATTACCATACGAAGTCATAAAATTTGATTAAACAAAGAAAAATGTCGAAGAAAATAACCATAGAACCTGTTACCCGAGTTGAGGGGCATGGAAAAGTCACCATTTTCATGGATGACAAAAACAATGTTACCCAGTCGCGTCTGCATATCGTTGAATTTCGCGGTTTTGAGCGTTTTGTTCAGGGAAGGCCCTATTGGGAAGCCCCGGTACTTGTTCAGAGACTTTGCGGTATTTGTCCTGTAAGTCACCATCTGGCTGCCGCCAAAGCGTTGGATGTTATTGTGGGAGCCGGAAATGGCGATGGCTTAACTCCTGTTGGTGAAAAGATGCGCCGTTTAATGCATTATGGGCAATTCTTTCAATCTCACGTACTGCATTTTTTCCATTTAAGCTCACCGGATTTCCTGTTCGGTATTGATGGTGACCCGTTACAAAGGAACATTATAGGTGTAGCAAAGGCCAACAAAGATCTTGCTGTTCAGGGGGTGATGATGCGTAAATTCGGACAGGAAATCATTCGCCTGACTGCAGGAAAGAAAATTCACGGAACCGGTGCTATTCCCGGTGGAATCAACAAAAACCTGACCATTGCCGAGCGTGATGAATTACTCAAGGGACCTGATCCTTTGAATGCTGATAAGATGGTAGAATGGTCGCAAGCTGCATTGGAATTTTTTAAAAATTATCATAAAGCCAACCGCCCGCAGGTAGATGGCTTTGCTGCTTTTCCGTCAAACCACCTGAGTCTGGTAAGAAAAGACGGCGCACTGGATATTTATCATGGCGTATTACGTGCCGTAGATGCAGAAGGAAACAGGATTCTAGATGATGTTGATTATCATGAATATGATAAATACATCGAAGAGGAAGTTCGTACATGGAGTTATATGAAATTCCCATATCTGAAACATTTGGGAAAAGAAAACGGTTGGTACCGTGTAGGACCTTTGGCAAGGCTAAATACCTGCGATTTTATTCCCACCCCGCTGGCACAGAAAGAATTTGAAGAATTCAAAGCTTACACCAACGGAAAGCCAAACAACATGACGTTGCATTATCACTGGGCACGGCTGATTGAAATCCTGCATTCCGCAGAAGTCATTCGTGATTTGCTTAATGATCCTGATTTGCAAAGTGATGATCTGGTTGTAAAAGGCAAAAAACAATACGAAGGTGTAGGTGTTATTGAGGCTCCAAGAGGTACTTTGTTTCATCATTATAAAATTGATGAAAATGACCTGATCACAATGGCAAACCTGATTGTTTCCACAACTCACAACAATGAACCCATGAACCGGGCTGTGAACTTTACAGCAAATGAATATATGGGCGGTCAGCAGAACATTACAGAACCCATGATGAATGCCGTGGAAGTGGCCATCAGGGCATATGACCCATGTTTGAGTTGTGCAACCCACGCTTTGGGACAGATGCCATTAGAAATGACCCTGATCGGTTCAGATGAGCAAATTTTGGATTACAAGATAAAAGATTAAGCGTGTACAAACTGCTACTTTACGGATATGGAAACCCTGGTCGTCAGGACGACGGCCTGGGTATTGTTCTGGCTGAAGAAATGTATGAATGGGCCGTAGATCGTTTCCCCGGAAAAGTAGATGTGGATACCAACTATCAGCTCAATATTGAAGACGCTGAAAAAATTTCCCAATATCAGATGGTGATTTTCGCTGATGCTTCTCAGGAAAATATTGAAACATTTACGTTCACTCCTGTTTCTCCTTCCAAAGCAACTATCGAATTTACCATGCATGCCATGTCACCCGCTTATATCGTGCATTTGTGCCAGGATTTATTCCAACTGCAACCCGAGTGTTTTCTGCTTCATATCAAAGGATACGAGTGGGAAATGAAAGAGGGCCTGACCGAAAATGCAGAAAAAAACCTTCATAGTTCATTGGACTTTCTGAAAAAAAAGATAGAGACTGTTTTGTTAAACACCCAAAATCAATAAACCATGGATTTATCCACAAGTTACATGGGACTTAAGCTTAAAAACCCCTTGATAATTGGAAGCTCAAGAATCACCGGGGAGCTTAAGACCATACAACAATGTATCAGCTTTGGTGCCGGAGCCGTTGTTTTGAAATCTATTTTTGAAGAGCAAATTTCCCGCAAAGCAGAAACCAACCTAAAGCTAGGACGGGAAAACGAAGCCTATTACTGGTTTCCGGAAGCAAGAGAAAATGTTTTGAGTCTATCGAAGGAAGCGGGTTTAGATTACTACTTACGGTTTATTGAAAGCATTAAAACATCAAGTGATGTACCTGTTATTTCCAGTATTCATTGTGTCAGTGCTGAAGGATGGCCCAAATTCGCAAAACGCATCGAATCAGCCGGTGCTGATGCTTTGGAGCTAAATATTTCAGTATTTCCATTTAATAAATCCATGACTTCTGCTGAGATAGAAAATACATATATAGAAATCGTAAAAGCAGTGAAAAAAGAAGTGAAAATTCCGGTTTCTGTTAAATTGGCCCCATTTTTCACAAATATCTGTAGTATCGTGGATCGGATTGTTGATGCCGGAGCTGACGGATTGGTTTTATTCAATAGATTTTTTCATCCTGATATTGATATTGATAATCTTAAAGTCATTGCTCATGAACCGTACTCCTCTCCTGACGAGATGAGCCTTCCTTTACGTTGGATTGCTTTGTTAAAGGGGCATAATATTCCTTGTGATATTGCAGCATCTACCGGGGTTCATTACCATACTGGAGTTATTAAACAGATTCTTGTCGGTGCGAGCGCCGTTCAACTTTGCAGTACACTTTACCTGAATGGGATTCCTCAAATCGGCAAAATCCTGGATGGTATGGAAAAATGGATGAAAGACCATCACTACGAAGAGCTCGACGATTTCCGCGGTGAATCCTTAAATCAGCAGACTGTAGATTCTAATTTTGAGAGAATTCAATACATGAGACTGGATTTCGACGAGAACAGCTGATCTCTGTCCCGAAAGAAAATTATTGTTATTTTTGAGCTGAACAGGCATAAGTGATTCCTGCATAAAATTTAAGAAAATGCATGAGCTTTCAATTGTAATGAGTATTTTGGAAATTGCCGATAAAGAGGTCAAAAAGGCAAATGCAGAAAAAGTGGACTCCATTGAACTTGAAATAGGGACGCTTTCGGGGGTAGAAATGGAAGCTTTTGATTTTGCGTGGGAAATTTCTGTGAAAGATACAGTCATGGAAGACGCAGAAAGGAAAGTTCACCGTACAAAAGCAAAAGCCAAATGTGCAGATTGCGGCCATGTTTTCTTTGCTCAGACTCTTTATGATGATTGTCCCAAATGTGGCCAGCCGTTTAACGAAATCTTAAATGGAAGAGAATTAAGGGTCAAAGCTCTTACAGTAAGTTAATTTTTAAATAATAATATTATGTGTTCTACTTGTGGATGTGGACAACCCGATGAGGTTTTAATCTCAAAGCCCGGAAAAGCGGATCTTGGACATTTGGAAATGCACCATCATGATGAGGAACATCCTCATCACCATGAGCATCACCATCACAGCCATGCCGGGGGAAAAACTATTGTTGAGGTCGAACAGGATATACTGGGCGCTAACAATAAACTGGCCGAACGTAACCGGGGATATTTCGAGGCAAAAAATATTTTTGCAATAAATCTGGTAAGCTCGCCGGGTTCCGGAAAAACCACCCTCCTCGAACGAACGCTCAAAGATTTAAAAGATGAGTTGTCGATTTCTGTTATCGAAGGCGATCAGCAAACTTTTAATGATGCCAACAGAATTCAGGCCCTTGACATCCCCGTGGTGCAGGTCAATACAGGCCAGGGCTGTCATTTGGACAGCGACATGGTACACCGTGCTGTTAAAGAACTGAACCCCGGTGAAAATTCGCTGCTCATGATAGAAAATGTGGGAAACCTCGTCTGCCCTGCCCTTTTCGATCTGGGCGAAAACAAACGGGTGGTCATCATCAGTGTGACGGAAGGCGACGACAAACCCATCAAATATCCCGACATGTTTCTCAGCTCTGATGTCTGTATCATCAACAAAACAGATTTGTTGCCTTACGTGAATTTCGATGTGCAGAAAGCCAAAGATTATGCGCTTCGCGTAAATCATCACCTGGAATTCATCGAAGTCTCTGCTACCAAAGGCGATGGCATGGACCGGTGGTATGAGTGGCTGCGGAAGAACAGGGGTAAGTAATTCCTAACACTGGCGCGCGCCAGTAACTGAGGGTTGTATCAGCAGTTCGCGATGTTTGGTGCTGAATACGATGTGCATATAATTTTTCACTAACGACTGTCTCATGGTTTCATATATTACGCCCTTTCAGGGCTGGTTGGTTATAGGTTTTTATTCGATGGACTGCGCCCATCGTTCGGGGAACTCACCCCTTCGGGGCTTTGCTTCCAGCGTTCTCGCAAGTGTTCCATCGGCTCACTTGCGAGATTCATTATTTTCTATGTCAGGTTAACCTGTATCCTTTATTTTTGCAGCTCACCAGTCAGAGACTTTTGAGAGCGGAGAAAAATTTCCACGTCCCGCCTGCGGCATGAAACCCTGAAGGGGCAGAATATCCGAACATCCCGTGCAGCGGGATGAAGTGGCAAAGCCACGTAATCCAAACATCGGCTCCCCGAATAAAAAAGGGCGCCATCTTATAAAGAGATAACGCCCATTCAATAAAATTCGGACGGCCAATCACATGCTATGCAACCGGCACAGGTTCTTTCCGACGTTTTTTCACCGCCACGTTGTTGTCTGCAATAATCTCGGCCACGGTGCGGGCAAAGAGGTCATAAGTTTCCGGGTTTGCCTGCATCATCGCAATCAGGTAAACCAAGAGCTTGTTGTTGATCAGGTTTACCACCCGCTTTTTAATGACGGTAGCGTTTTCCAGGGTACTCTCATGCGCTTTTTCTTCTTCGAAAGCAATAAGGGCAACATTGAAGTTGTCTTCGGCTGTCTTCAGTTTAGCGATACTTTCGGCACATCCCGAAAGTGCAGCAATCGGTTCCTGGAGCTCAGGTTTTGCCAAATCGGCCAGCATCGAACCCACCAGCGCCGATTCGGAAGCGTAACTTTCGGCAGTAACCGACAGTCCGTAGTGTTCCAGCACGGCGAAAACTTTTTGAGCGGCCGCTTTGATGGCCTGGTCTGGATGATGCTGCAATCCGAGCACGAGGTAATACAGGGCGCGGATTTCCGCGTCGCGCAATTCATCCTGCGCTTCGAGTTCAGACTCTGCTTTCATCCTTTTGATGGCAGCGGTTAACAGCGACTGGTCATCTTCCAAACCGGTCATCAGGCCCGAAAGCCAGGCATCAGTACTCAAACCGGTGCCTTTGTAGGCATCGGCAATGCGGGCAGCAACAGCGCTGACCTCAGTCGTACGACTGTAGTTAATTAATTTAGAAATCATAAAATTGTTTGTGTTTACGTCAGAACCTTACAAGGGTTTATTAGAAATAAGGTATGCAGGGTTTCCAACTGGTTAATGAGTGTAAATTTAAAAAAGAAATTGAAACAACCCGGGTTAAAAATATTTTTTAATCAGTGAAGCCATGCTCAAACGAGCACGGCTTCACTTTTCGCTGGGGAAGCCATGCTCAAACGAGCACGGCTTCACTTTTCGCTGGGGAAGCCATGCTCAAACGAGCACGGCCTCACTTTTCGTTGGGGAAGCCATGCTCAAACGAGCAAGCCTTCACTTTTCGCTGGGGAAGCCATGCTCAAACGAGCACGGCCTCACTTTTCGTTGGGGAAGCCATGCTC
>JACZJI010000085.1 GCA_014860665.1 Bacteroidales bacterium
TGTATTCGAATTTTATGGTAACCAAAAAGCGATAAAAATTTTGGCTTAAGTACCTCCTGCCGGTAACAATTTGTTCCATCAGATTTGTATCAATTTTTGTCTTGTAAAATGATAAGGAATCGCTAAAAGCGGGATTATCTAATTTGCAATAACCCGAACTGCAAATAGAAGCAGGTTTTTTTAACATTCTTAAAAGGACATAGTTGCGGTAATTTTTTAAATAAGGATCATGAATGGAAAGGGGTTTCAGAAGAATGAAATTTGAAAGGCGTGATCCGCCAACCAGATCGTTCCCTCCCCCACTGATAATAAAGACATCGGGTTTTACTTTAACATAGTCATATTCATATTGCAGGTTGGAAATCATGTTTGCAACCCAGTCGCCGCCGTGGGCAATGGTATAGATGGCAAGGTTGGGTTTCTTTTCCAGATAATCACTAATGTCTTTGAGAAATATGGGGTATTCAAACCAGGAATCTCCTTCGATGAGGACCACTTTATGGTTTGGGTATAATTTGGGATCTCTAAAGCCTTCCCTGATTTTCCTGTGATATTCTTTCGTCTTTTTCGCGTCGTCCGATCTGTTCAGGATACCGATAAAGCCATCATTTGCATGCGACCGGTTGAGCATGAAAGAAGTACTCCCAAAATAGATTGAATGAATTAAATCGTTCAATTGCAGAATATCTATGTATTGCAAATGTTGATTCAGTCTTATCCAGTTGGGATCGTTATGATTTAAGAAGCTGGCAGGATGGATCCACAATGAATCCATTAAACGGTTCACTTCTATTTTCCCGCTCTGTTTTTTAACAGATTGTGCGTAAGAAACGCTACTGGAAAAAGCAAGCAACAGTGTGATCCATAAGAGTTTTTTCATGGCAGTAAATTTTCAGGTTTATTCATTTCTTTTTTAAGGGATATATAACTGACTATGGTTAAGTGGTCATCGTGTTTGAATTTTTATTACTATTGAAGCTGTTTAATATTTTGTGCTTCTGGCATGAAATTTTAAAAAAAGGGCAGCCTCTCACCAGGCTGCCCTTTATTAAAAAATAAGACTTTTTACAATCCACAAAGGGAATCCTGTGTCATTCTAAATCTGTCATTTTAGAACTTGAACATTAATCCTGCCCTTGTATTCCAATAACTCAGATTATCAAGGTTGTATTGATATTTCGTAGAAACGTCAATGGAGAGGAGTTTGCTCAAAGGAATTTCGTATCCGGTACCTACACTGTAACCCCATTCAGCAGGATTACTGTAAGCGGTTGGCCCTGATGTGGAGAAAAAGTTGAAACCTGTTTCCACCATTCCATACCATCCTGCAAGAACGTGCAGTTTGGCACCAACCATTACGGGAACAACAGAATAACTTTGCTGGTTTTTATCAGCAAATGAAAGATAACCCGAAGTTACTGTACCAACCCATCCTTTTCCCATATTGAATTCATATCTGGCAGTAAACCCGGTCCAGCTTGTGGTGGCACCATTCATTAAATTGCCCATTGGAAAGCTTACTTCGTAAGCAACATCGACTGCATTACCATATTTGTAATTGTTTTTTGTCTGGGTTTTTACTCCCTGTCCAAAAGTTAACCCTCCGGCGAGGAGCGTTAAAACGGATAAAAAGATAATCTTTTTCATTTCTTTTAGATTTAAATTGTTTAACATTTTGCGCTTCCGGCGATTGCAGCCGAAAACATTGATAAAATTTTGTTGCCTTTGTAAGGCGGTTTTTTAATTAAATATTCAGAATGACAGGATTCTTTATTAAAATTCATGGTTCTTATTTTTTTTGATCTTATGAAATCTCAAGCTTTTATATCAGTTTATTTTAATGAGCATTTTCAATGGTTACCTCTGAATCTGATGTTTTAACTTTTTTAGTATCCAGAGAATAGGCAAACATGGGCACATAAATCAGCGTAAGCAGTGTTCCGATAAGCAGTCCGCCAATGGCTACATCTGCCAGCGGGCTCAGCCGTTCAAGGCCAACTGCCATTTCCAAAGCAATGGGAATCATCCCGGCAATGGTACCAAAAGCCGTCATCATAACCGGACGGAAACGTACCCGCACACTCTCCAGGGCACTTTCAAAAGGTGTTTCACCATTTTCTCTGTGCTGCTGGTAAAAGTCAATCAGCAGAACAGCATTCTTAATGATAATTCCAAACAAGAGCAAGATTCCCAGCATACTGGGCAAGCAACTCGGCTTGTCAAACAATAACATGCCCCAGGCAGCACCAATCATGGAAAGCGGTAAAACAAAAATCATGACCAGCGACATCCGCACTGATTTGTAAATAGCAATCAGGGATATCAGCAAAAGAATGATTCCTAAACCAATGGCTTTAATCATCCGCGAAAAGCTATCGTTAATGGTTGCTATATCTCCCTGCTGGCTAACGATGACATCTCCCAATTTTGCTTTTTTCAAAGCCGATAGTGCGGCATCCGTAATATGGGTAACAGGCCTTCTGGCACGGTAACCGTTAACATCCACGCTATACATCAATTGGTCGCGTTCTATTTTAGCATAAGTCAATTGTTTGGATATTTTAGCCAGCGATTCCAGCGGGACTTCTCCAAACTTTGTGCTTATAGGGAGCAGGCGCAAAGTTTCAATGTTCTGGCTGAATTTACCTTTGAGGTACAGCCGGACATACTGGGTATTCATTGATTGGAAATTACCGGCCAAACCCACTACCTGACCTTTCACAGGAAGCTGCATGGCGATTTGATAGGGCGTTATACCATAACTCAACGCTTTGTTTTCATCTACATCTAACTTTACTTCTGTAAAATCTTTGTCCCAGCTGGTGGATATTGATGTCAGTCCTTTAACGTTGCTTAGGTCTTTTTTTACTTCGTCTGCTTTCTTTCCCAGGCCATCTACGTAAGGTGAGAGAAGGCGGACATCAAGAGGGGCTTTAACCGTGGAAACAGCGGTTGCACCAAAGTCAAATACATCATCTCTTTTTAATCCGGGCAATTGAGCCAGCTTTTGACGAATGGTATCTTCGAGTTGCCAGATTGTCTGTTTCCGTTGAAAACGGTCTACGGCATTGATAGTAATGGTAGCTTCGGAAGGCAGGTTGCCGCTACCAAGACTGAGCACTCCTTTTTCGTTTCCAAAAGCCACGGAGCTCATTTTTACCCATTTCTGTTTATCAAGCCAATTTAAAAACGGCTGTAACCTGGCTTCTGCGCTATCTACGGTTTCGTTAGAACTGAAAGCGATTTGTGCTTTCATAATTCCCGTATCCATAGGAGGCATGGCATCCCGGCCAATGGTCGGCATAATAGTTTTAACGCTAATCAAAAGGAGCAATAACACACCTCCAATAAGCAAGGCCCGGCGCCATATTCTGCGTTTTCCGTTGGAGAACCTCAACACGCTCAAATAGGGTTCCACCAATCTTCCCAACGTATTCTGGTAAGCCTTGTCGAACCACCGCTCTAACTTTGATTTCGTTACCCCTTTTTTATACATGACCTTCAACAGCTGAGGGATAAAAGTGATGGATAAAAAGAAAGAGAGCAATAGTGCAATAATCAAAGTTGAAACCAGGGGTTTAAATATTTTCTGCGGGAAACCGCCGACATACATAAGCGGAAAGAGAATAGCAATGGTGGAAAGTGTTCCTGCAAAAACAGGAGCAATGACTTCTTTGGTTCCTTTTCTAACCGCAGTATTTAAATCTTCTTTCAATTCCGTAAGGTGCCGCTCGACGTTCTCGAGTACCACCACGGCATCGTCAGTCAGCATTCCCAAAGCAAGAATAATGGCCGTATAAATTACGATGTTCAGTTCACCGCCACCCATCCAGATGACTGCCAGTGTACCAAAAAACACCATGGGAATGGACAAGCCTGCAGCAACAATGGCCCGATAATTACCAAGAAAAAAGAATACTACAATGAGTGTAAAAATGATAGCATCGCGCAATGCACTCAACATATTCTCATTGGAAAGCTTAATCAGGTCGCGTTGGGTATCAGAAATCTGAAAGCGAATATTAGGATATTCTTTTTCCAGTTTTTTCATTTGTTCGCGGGCGACATTACTGACTGAAAGTACGCTTCCCCCGGGAGCACGCTGAATACTAAGTGCAATGGACTGTTTTCCATTACCAATGTAACCGCTGGTCCGCTTTTGATAACCCCACTTCACGTCTGCCACGTCTCCAAGTCTGACATTGGGCAGGATGGGAATTTGTTTTAATCGGTCTATCTGGTCTTTCTCGCCGTATATGGTGAGGGTGTAAAAACCGTTTTCTCCTTTTACAAAACCGACAGGGATATCACGGTTAAGTGCCTGGATTGCCTGGGCAATAGTTGCAAAATCCACACCATAACGCTTTGCCTTAAAGGGATCAACGTTGATGTTGATAGCACTCTGATAGCCGCCGAAAACTTCCACGTTACCGATTCCCGGATTGCTCAGCAGAGAAGGTTTGATAAAGCTCTGTGCAATTTTTCTTATTTCAGGCAAAGTGATGTTCTTATTTTTCGGGGAGAGCGAAATCACATCCACGGGCAAGGTGAAGTCACCTACGGTATAGATGGCAGGATTTACACCCTCCGGTAATTTTGCTTTAGCGATGGAAAGGGCGTTGGCCACATCCACAGCCGCAGCGTTTAAGTCCTTTTTGTAGGTAAACTGAGCCAGGACAATGGAAAAGTTGGCCACATTAGTAGAACTCACGTCCTTGATCATACCCAGCCTTGATATTTCCTCTTCTATAGGTTTGGAAACTGTATTGGCTGAAACCTGTGCCGTGGCACCGGGAATATTGGTGATAACAAGGACTTCCGGAGGTGTTGCATCGGGGAAAAGATTTTTTGGAAGCGTTACCAGCGCTACAATTCCCATGATGAAAAAACCACCAATCAGGGAAAATAGCAGGTAAGGCCTTTTATAGAAAAAGTCAAACATGGCTTAGTCCTCCTTTACTTTAAGTGAAGTACCACCCAGCAGTCGCAACAAAATATCAGGTTTGGCAACGACTAATTCTTTTCCGATAAGATCGGGGTTGTTCACCACGATACCCTGCTGTCCGCTTTGAACAGGATATATTTGCACGGGAACAGCATTGTTGCCGTTTCTCACCATAACGTAACTTTTTCCGTCACGGTTTAAAACAGCGTCAAAAGGTAATTCAATGCCGTTTCCTTTATAAATAATGACATCTACTTCCAGGCGGTTTCCGGTTGTCATTTCATCATTGTCCACATAAACTTTATATTCCGCCAGGCTGTTAAAGGTGCTGTGCAATGGAACCGCATCATAAACTTTACCATTCATAGTAATTCCATAAACATTCAGGTCAGTCGGGACACGCAATAAAAGATAGAAACCGTTGTTGGCACTTAATGCAGCTACCGGATGCCCAGGCATAACCATATCACCTGTATTTACCATGGTTTGTGAAATACGACCATCAACCGGAGATTTGATAATGGCATAAGTTAAGGTGTTATTCAAGTCGTTAGTTTTCTGTCGGAGGGATTCAATTCCGGATTTTAACTCAGCAATCTTACTCTCTTCAGTTTGAGACTGTTCAACAGAAGCTCCTTGTACCTTCAAAAGCTCCAATGTACGTTGATGGGAAGCTTCGAGGTTTTTCAATGCTGTTTCCTGCGCCTCAATCTGTGACTTCACGCTTTTAAGATCACCATTGATACTGGTTGAGTCGAGTTTGGCAATCACTTCACCTCTTGTCACCCGGCTTCCACTGGCTTTTATCCAGTCAACCCGGCCTGAAATACGGGAAGCCAGCATTACATCCTTGTCATTTTTTGTCAGTGCTAAATAAGGAAGGGTCAGCATTGTACTTTTTTCCTGAGGTTTCATTGTAGAAACAACAATAGCGTATTGTTGGGCAGGTGGCAGCGCGGCCTCTTTTTGCTTCGTGCTTTTTATTTTCAAAATACCAAGCATCACTATGAGCAAAATGACAACCGTCCAGATAATTGTTTTTTTATTCTTTTTCATGATGAAATATTTTTTACAGGTTAATTATTTTACAATTTGTTCAATATTATTTCCATAGATCACTGCGAGTTTCATCAGTGTCTGCCATTTCTCTGCCTGGGCTTTGTACAGATTTGATTTTTCAAGGACAAGCTCATCCTCATATTTTAAATAATCTTCCATCGTCATTCGGTCC
Organism: Bacteroidales bacterium; assembly: GCA_014860665.1. Lineage (GTDB taxonomy): Bacteria > Bacteroidota > Bacteroidia > Bacteroidales > F082 > Sulfidibacterium. The sequence goes on from JACZJI010000085.1 coordinate 6,177, forward strand.
GTTTTAAAATCCACAGTAGCGATATTTAATAATTGTTGTTTATCCACTATGCTTTGCTTGTAGAGAAGGATGGAGTTATCAAGCAAGGCAAGACTTTTTTGTAATTGGAGGGATTCCGAGGTTAGGTTGAGTTTCATTTTGGCTAATTCATTTTTAGTGTCCTCCATTACCAAATGAGATTTTTTAATTTGGGAATATTGGTCTTTGGAAAAGATGGGGATTTTCAAAACGATGCTTGCAGCAGTGTAATGATTGTTGATATTAAGGTTATTATTGTATGCCCTGGCAAAATTGTTACTGAAGCTTCCCTCTGCAACCAAAGACGGAAGCAGCTTTTCTTTTTCAGCGCGATAGGCTAAGCGAGTGGCCTTTAACTTGTCCATCAAGGGATTTAGTGCTTTAAATTCACCTTCCTGAAATGTGCCCGTTTGAGTCATCGCTACTGGTTTAGACAACGTTATTCCGGTATAGGAATTAATTACAGCTATGATTTGCTGTTTTTGAATTTCAAGATTGTTCAGGGTGACAGAAATATCATTCAGGGCATTATTAATTTTCAGCAACGCATCGCCCGATGCACGACCGTTGTTTACCTTGATTTCAATAAACTGTTTTGTTTTAAGGAGAGAAACTTTTTTGCTGTTCAAGGCATCCTTTAGTGATTCGATATATGACAGATTAGAATTCAGTCCGACCAGTAAAGCTTCGTTACTGAGCAAATTAATGTAAGCCTTGTCTTTTGCCGACCTGACCATCATTTTGGCCATCGAAGCTGTTGCAAATAATGATTGTACATAAATCGGCATGGAAATAACTGCCCCCACTCTGAAGATATTTTCACTGAATGGCTGACCAACATTTGGGTCTGCCTTCATGGAAAACAATTCATCAGGAGGCACCGGTAACATTCCCATGGGGCTGGAAGAATAATCGTATCTTCCAAAGCCCGATATATTTGGAAACAGTTTACTGTACACGGAATTTTTGGCGTTTACTGCCTGTTGTACGGCAATCACATCGCTTTTTGTCTGTGGATTCGTTTTAAGCGAATCCAGCAGCTGACCTATGTTTTGCACGTCCTGGCCAAAAATTGAAGCTGTTGCAAAGCAGACAACTATTATCGTGGCAAATAATTTTTTCATGTTTAAAGTTTTTAATTATGATTAATAGTTGATCTTATAGATTTCCCAGTTTTCTTTAAACGGGTTAATTTGAAATATTTTTGATTCACGGGCCAGCCACCCAAGAGCCATAAGTATGGGTTTTTCTCCCAGACCGGTTAGTTTCTCCAGTTCGGTAAAGGAGACAGGCTCACTTTCTTCAAGTGTTTCCAGGATAAAACAGGCGTTTACGCCAATTTCTGCATTATTAATAATCATTACTTTTTGAATTAAAATATGATACCGGACTAATTACAGATGAATCAGTGTTAAGATTAATAAAACTGCAGGTTGAAAGTCTTTTCCCTTGTTTTATTTCATCCAGCACATTTTGGGATATTACCCTATACTCAGGTAATAGGAAGGTTTTGGATATTAAAAAGGTCATTCTAAAAGAGAACCAATTTGACTTTGAGTTTTCAGAAAAGCTTATCGGCCAATAGAGAAATGGAAATAAAACTAAGATAAATAAGACCTCCATTAAGCTAAGAAGCAACTCCCGGGGAGTAATTAAAGTTGGGTTGTCAAATAAATAGTTCATTTTATTTTTTAATAGATTATTTGTTAATTTTTAAAACTCTTTAAGACTTGCTTTAATTTAATGTAAGTGATTACTTACATTAAATAGAAAAAAATTATTTTTTCAAAATCTTAAGTAAGATCACCAACATTCGCTGACAGAAATTATCCATTTGAAATTTTCCCTGATTTAAAACCAATTCAATGTTTAAAGATAGGGGAATACCCATGTACAAATCGGCAATATATTCAACGGGGATGCTTCCGTCCCATTTCCCAATTGCTACGCCGTCCAAAACAATGGCGCTGACCAATTGTTTCTGACTATTAAAAACCTGCTGCAGACTTTCTTTTAGTACAACATCGTTGTTTCGCGAGGCTTCAGAAAACATAAGCATAGTAATTCCTTTGTTATCCAACAAATACTTTACGGTGTGGCATAAAAACTGATTCAATCTATCTTCCGGGTCGAAGTTAGAAAATGCGATGGACCGCAATTCACCAATTAAATCTTTCTGGACATCCCGCACAATGGCCAAAGTTATATCCTGTTTTTTTGCAAAATGCCTAAAAATTGCTCCTTCACTTAATCCGATATGCTTGGCAAGATTTCTGGTAGACAAATTCTTTAAGCCTTCCGTGTAAATAATATCGAGTACGGCTTGTTTGATTTGTTCTTGTCTGACTTCTGTATTTTGCTTTTCCATGTATGTAAGTACTTGCTTGCAAAAATACAACATTTTTTACCAAAGTCAAGGTTTTTTTAATATTTATTTTTGAGATGCTCTGATTTCCTTACCAGTTCTTCAGTTGAAGAAACCCTATATGACAGAAATACTCTTTACTTTCTTTGTTTAATGAAACTGCCTTTGGAATTGTAGAAGTGTATTTGGATCATAAGCCATCATCCCTGAGTAGATTTTTGGCGAATTATTCCACATGCAGCTACAGCAGACTACAGTATAGTCAGAAAAATCAAAAGGGGAAATAATAAAGAGTTGAAAAAACTTATTTTGTAACCAGGGTACCGATCTTATTACCGGCAACAACTTTCTGCAGGTTTCCTTTTGTGTTCATGTCAAAAACCAGGATGGGCAGGTTGTTTTCCTTACACAGGGTGAAGGCTGTCAAATCCATTATCTTGAGATTATTCTGATAGGCTTCATCAAAGGAAATTGTATCATATTTGGTGGCTGTGGGTACTTTTTCAGGATCAGCGGTATAAACACCATCCACACGGGTTCCTTTTAACAAAACTTCGGCATGAATTTCCACTGCTCTTAAGGCAGCGGCTGTGTCAGTTGTAAAGAAAGGATTTCCGGTACCTCCTGCCAGGATCACAACATATCCTTTTTCGAGATACTCGATGGCCTTATGTCCGCTGATGGATTCGGTGATGGGGTCGATGTAAAGGCCGGAAAGTAATTTTACTTTAAGTCCCTGTTTTTCCAGTTCAGCCTGCAGGGCCATGGAATTGATCACGGTGGCCAGCATGCCCATGTAGTCGCCCTGAACACGGTCGAACCCGTCGGCAGCACCCTGCAATCCACGGAAAATATTCCCGCCGCCAATCACGATGGCTGTTTGAACGCCCTGATTAACGATTTCCACAACATCATTACAGTAGGCTGCCAGTGTTTCGGAGTCGATACCATAATTCTTTTTTCCCATCAGGGCTTCACCACTCAGTTTCAGTAAAATTCTTTTGTATTTCATGACCGTTGTTTTATCTTGTGAACCAGACAACTAAAATTTCCGCGTCCGGATTTTGTTCAAAGAAGCAAATATACGGCTATTCATGAAATGCCCAAAAATGCAGCGTAAAGTTGGTGGAATTTTGTTGATATGGATTCCGGCCTTTTCTCTTTTAAATTTATAATGGTATGACGTTTCCGGAGGAAAGCACTTTTGTCATGCTGAGTGCGCGAAGCATCTGTAATGGGTACCTATTCGCATTGGTTATTAGATCCTTCACTGCGCTATGCTCCGTTCAGGAGGACAAAAAGATTTGGGTCACAAAAAGATTGGGGAAACAAAAAATTAGAGTTAGAACAAATTGGAATTCAAAATAAATTCAGGGGACAACGGTCTCATTTCAGCAGGTTGTTTGATTAATATTTTAGTCCCTGATCCTGCTTTATTTTTTCCACCTTTTTTGTCATGCTGAGTGTGTGAAGCATCTGATTCCGTCTCCCGTAATCGGTTTTTCAAACCTCCTCAGAGTTAAACGTGAATTTTTTCTTTTGAACCTTTAAACCTTTTCAAACTTTGAACTTTGAATTTTAGCCTTTGAATCTGTCAACTCCTCCCCCTACCCCCTCCAAAGGGGGACATGATACAGCTTTGTCACTTGTTATAGCTTACACCGGATAATTCCGTTTCAAGACTCTATGCTCAGAACCTTTTCAACTTTTCAAACTTTGAACTTTGAACTTTGAATTTTAGCCTTTAGCCTTTGGGTTTAAGCAGATACTCATGAAAAAGAAAAAACCGGGACTCTTTTCAGAACCCCGGTCAGCAATTATAGTTGAACAAGTTTACCCGTTTTCAGGGCGTAATTTTCTCACCGTTGCACCGGTTTGCCACATTTCTGACTCACGAATTTCTTTCAGTTCCTGGCTTAGTTTTTCACGGTAATCAGGCTGGCGGTTGGCTTCGATGGTAATGCGTGCTTCATTTCCTGAAGCTACGCTGTCATAAAGCTCATCAAAAACAGGGGCAACTGCATCGCGGAAGCGGTTTTTCCAGTCCAGTGCACCGCGTTGTGCCGTGGTGGAAGTATTGGCATACATCCAGTCCATTCCGTTTTCGCCTACCAATGGGAGCAAACTTTGCGTCAGCTCTTCCACGGTTTCGTTAAAAGCTTCGGAAGGTGAATGTCCTTTTGAGCGGAGTTTGTTGTATTGAGCTTCCATAATCCCGGCAATGGCGCCCATCAAAACACCTCTTTCACCGGTCAGGTCGCTGAATACTTCTTTCTTGAAATCGGTTTCAAAAAGATAACCGGAACCCACCCCGATACCAAGGGCATAGACACGTTCTTTTGCTCTGCCGGTAGCATCCTGGTAAATGGCATAACTGGAGTTAATTCCTTTTCCTGCCACAAAAAGTCTTCTCAACGAAGTACCTGAACCTTTGGGAGCAATCAAAATCACGTCAACATCCTTTGGAGGAATAATTCCTGTCTGGTCACTGTATGTGATTCCGAATCCATGTGAAAAGTAAAGTGCTTTACCGGGGGTAAGATGTTTTTTCACCAAAGGCCACTGGGAGATCTGGCCGGCATCGGAAAGCAGATATTGGATAATCGTTGCTTTTTCGCATGCTTCTTCTATCTCAAAAAGGTCCTTTCCCGGAACCCATCCGTCTTTAACGGCTTTATCCCAGGTTGAACTTCCTTTTCTTTGTCCGACAATAACGTTAAATCCATTATCTTTTAAATTTAAGGATTGTCCCGGCCCCTGAACGCCGTATCCTATAACTGCTATAACTTCATCTTTAAGTACTTCCCGTGCTTTTTCGAGTGTGAATTCTTCGCGGGTGGCTACATTTTCTACAACGCCACCAAAATTGATTTTTGCCATGTTTAATGTTTTTATTTTAAATGTTATGGTTAATTCTTTTATTGATTACCGGCTGCATCCATCTCTTCCAGATACTGTACCAGTTCTTTCTGTTGTTTTGTAATAGCCACTCGTCCCGAACGGGCAAACTGCAGGATGCCATAAGGGCGCAGTTTCTCGAAAAGAACACTGGTGTCGGCTTTATGACCCGTGCATTCGATGACAGCATATTCAGGAGTGATCTCCAGAATGCGGGCACCGTTTTCCCTTACAATCTGCTCAAGATTGACTTTGTGCATCAATTCTTTCGTCCCGACTTTGTAAAGAGCCACTTCCTCATGAATGATCTCATCGGCCGTGTGGACAAATACTTTGATTACATCTATCAGTTTTTCCATCTGACCAGCCACTTTGGAGACAAGCTCCTCCGTTGTGATGACAACCAGCGTGATCAGATGGACTCCGTGAACGGCCGATTCAGAAGCCGTGATACTTTCAATATTGATCTGCCTTCGCGTTAAAATGTTTGTTACCTGATTCAGCACACCGATATGATTTTCGGTAAACAAACTCAATGTGAATTCGCTATTCATAATTCTTTAAGATTTTGATGGCGCAAGCGTAACTTCAGATACGGCTTTGCCAGGTTCTACCATTGGGAAAATATTTCCCTCTTTTTCAACGGATACATCCAGCAGAAAAGCCTCTTTGGAATTCAGCATTCTGTCGACAGCCTCATTCAGGTCTTTGCGGTCGTAAACCAGCTCGCCCTTAATACCGTATCCTTCGGCAATTTTAACAAAGTCGGGGTTAACCATCTCCGTGGCTGCATAGCGTTTGTTGTAAAACAGATCCTGCCATTGCCGCACCATTCCAAGAAAATCGTTGTTCAGCAAAACGATCTTCACAGCAGAATGATATTGCAGAATGGTTCCCATCTCCTGAATGGTCATCTGCAAACCACCATCACCTACGAAAAGAATGACTTCTTTTTCCGGGCGGGCAATTTTTGCGCCGATCGCTGCCGGAAGTCCGAAGCCCATGGTTCCCATTCCTCCGGAAGTAATTAACCCGTTTGGTTCGGCAAAGTTGTAATAACGGGCGGCTGCCATCTGGTTTTGCCCCACATCGGTTACTACTATAGCCTTTCCTTTGGTCTTTTTGGAGATCATCCGGATTACTTCTCCCATCCTGATCTTTCCTTCGCGGGGATTGGTTTCACCTTTGATGACCACCTCATTTTCTATGAAATCCATGGCCTTGAAGGTTTGAAGCCAGTGTACATGACTGTTTTCATGCACCAAAGGAATTAAGGATTGCAAAGTTTCGCGGGCATCTGCATTAATTTGCACGTCCACAATTACATTCTTATTGATTTCGGCCTTGTCGATCTCAATGTGAATGATCTTGGCCTTTTTGGCATACTCTGCCAGTTTCCCCGTCACACGATCATCAAAACGCATCCCAATGGCAATCAGCAGGTCAGCATTATTGGTATTGACATTCGGTCCATAGTTGCCGTGCATCCCCAAAAACCCGACGTGCAATGGATGGTCCGGCGGGAAAGAAGAAAGTCCAAGCAAGGTGGACGCTACCGGAATTCCTGCTTTTTCGGCGAGCGTCAGCAATTCTTCTTCAGCTTTTGCGATGAGAACTCCATGCCCTGCAAGAATCATGGGTCTTTTGGCCTCATTGATCAGCTTTGCTGCATCTCCTAATGTTTCTTTGTTCAGCTTAGCCAGTTTCGGATTGTAGCTTCTGATCCAATTGCATTTCTCATAGGAGTAATACAATTTGTTTATTAAGGCATCCTTGGTAATGTCAATAAGGACAGGTCCCGGGCGTCCTGAACCGGCTATATAAAAAGCCTTCGCCAGAATTTCAGGAATTTCTGCTGCATTCTTAACCTGATAATTCCATTTTACAATGGGGGTGGAGATGCCAAGTATATCCGTTTCCTGAAATGCATCTGTACCAATAAGGCTGGAGATTACCTGAGCCGTTATAAACACCATAGGAATGGAGTCGAGAAAAGCATTGGCAATCCCTGTAACAAGGTTTGTGGCGCCAGGTCCGGAGGTAGCAAAGCATACAGATGTTTTGCCACTGGCCTGTGCAAAAGCTTGTGCTGCGTGTGCAGCTCCCTGCTCATGCCGGGTAAGGATGTGATGAACTTTTCCTTCCTCTTCCACCAGTTCATCATAAATAGGCATAATGGCACCACCCGGGTATCCGAATATGGTATCCACGCCCTCTTCCTTTAATGACATTACAACGGCTTTAGCTCCATTTATATAAGGAGAATGATTTAAATTTTTCATGAGCCATTAATTATATTTAACGTGATAAGTTTTCCTATAAAATCTGCCTGACGGCGCCTTGATCTGCCGATGAGACAAAATGCGCATACAATTTCAGAGCAGTTGATATTTCTCTGTTGCGTGATTTAGGAGTAAAAGCATCCGCACCGCGGGCTTCTTCTTCCTTTCGTCTTTGGTTTAGTTCTTCAGGAGAAACCAAAAGATTGATTTTTCTTGAAGCGATTTCAATTTCTATCAGATCGCCATCTTTAACGAGCGCTATGGCACCACCGGAAGCTGCTTCAGGAGAAACATGACCGATGGAAAGCCCTGATGTTCCACCGGAAAATCTTCCGTCCGTAATCAGTGCACATCCTTTATCAATTCCTTTTGACTTCAGATAAGAGGTTGGGTAAAGCATTTCCTGCATACCGGGACCGCCTTTGGGGCCTTCGTAACGGATTACCACCACATCACCCTTTTGTACGCTCCCATCCAGAATTCCGTCGACTGCCTGCTCCTGAGATTCATATACTTTTGCTTTTCCTGTAAAAGAAAACATCTCAGGCACGACACCTGCCGTCTTTACTATGCATCCGCTTTGCGCGATATTTCCGTAAAGGACAGCCAAACCACCATCTTTATTGTAAGCATGTTCAACATCTCTGATGCAACCCTTTTCGCGATCCAGATCCAGTGTTTTGAAATAATTTTTCTGAGACGCCATTTTAAGGTTTGGAACAAAAGCCGGTGAACAGGAATAAATCTTATCCGCTTCTGCCAGATGGCCCTCCCTGCCGACATCATAATGGTCTATGATGCTTTTCAAATCACAGGAATCTACCCGGGAAACGGTAGTATCCAGCAATCCAACCTTTTCAAGCTCTCCCATGATACCGATGACACCGCCGGCACGGTTTACATCCTGCATGTGATAATGAGAACTGGGTGCCACCTTGCAGAGATTGGGAACTTTTCTGGAAAGGCTGTCGATGTCTTTCATCGTAAAGTCGATCTTAGCTTCGTGTGCTACAGCCAAAAGGTGCAACACAGTATTGGTGGAACCGCCCATGGCGATGTCCACAGACATGGCATTCACAAAAGCTTTCTTAGAGGCAATGGACCGGGGCAAAACGCTGTCATCACCATCCCGGTAATATTTGTAAGTATTTTCCACGATCAGTTTGGCGGCTTTCTCGAACATGGTATGTCTGTATTCATGGGTGGCTACCACAGAACCATTTCCAGGAAGAGCCATACCTAAGGCTTCATTCAGACAGTTCATCGAGTTTGCTGTGAACATACCGGAACAGGAACCACAGGTCGGACAGGCAATTTTCTCCACAGCCGAAAGTTCCTCATCACTGACTTTTTCATCAGCGGCCAGAACCATGGCGTCAATCAGATCATAATTTTTTCCATTTCTTGATCCGGCTTCCATCGGTCCGCCGGAAACAAAAATGGTGGGGATATTCAAACGCATGGCCGCCATCAGCATTCCGGGCGTTATCTTGTCGCAGTTGCTGATGCAGACCATAGCATCGGCTTTATGGGCATTGCACATATACTCCACGCTGTCAGCAATCAAATCGCGCGAAGGCAGCGAATAAAGCATCCCGTCATGCCCCATGGCTATTCCATCATCGATGGCAATGGTATTGAATTCTGCAGCGAAACAACCTTCTGCCTGTATTAACTTCTTCAGGAACTGTCCGGCTTCATGCAAATGAGCGTGTCCCGGTACAAACTGTGTAAAGGAATTCACTATGGCGATCACCGGTTTCTGAAAATGATCTTCCGTCATTCCGTTGGCCCGCCACAGACTTCTGGCTCCAGCCATGTTCCTTCCCTGGGTTGTGATACTGCTTCTCAAGCGATTTTTCATCATTCTTTTTTTACATAAAAAAAAACTCCCCGATGTCGGAGAGTTTGACTTTGTTTTATTTAAATATAATCTCTCTCCGACTTAAAGGCTGTTACCAATAAGGACGACGAAAGAAATAATAATATGCCTAAAAGATATTGTTGTCATTTCATTGTTTTGATGAGGTAAAAGTATAGGATTTTTTAAACGGGCAACTCTTTTGAAAAAAAACTTCACAATACAGTTTTTTCAGGTTTGTATTTAAACTTAATAAAAACAATTTTTAAAACACTGAAATACAGTAGACAATCTGTGAAAGAATGACCAAAAACCATTTTTGGTAGAAATCTTTTGGATGCAGGGTTTCAGAAATCACAACAAACGTTTGATATCTGCAACTACCTGCCTTTTCATATGGAATTAGCCTGGGGGAAATTATATTTGGGAAAAAACCGGAAAAGGAGGTTTAAAGATCCATGATATAACACCGTCTTCTTTTATGTTGAATATGGTCGAAGTTTTTCCAGTTTGCAATGACATTGTGGTTGTTTTCCAGGTTCCCTGTAGTCTCCATGACCTCAATCCCGTCTTTTAGCATTTGATTTTGAATTTCGGTGTACAAAATCACAATGGCACCCTGGCTCTCAAATTCAGGTTTTACACCTGCTAAAAAGAAATCCAGCACATCCGGCTTTTTCATGGCTTTCATGATATGATAAAATCCAAACGGGAAAAGCTTTCCATTTGCCTTTTGGAGTGCCTTTGACATAGAAGGAACAGCAATCCAGAACGCAATGGTTTCTCCATTCTTTTGAGCGAGACATACATATTTCGGATTGATTACCTTGAAATATTTTTTGGCGTACATATTAATCATTTCCTGATTAAAGGGGACTACGAAAGGTAGTCTTTCGTAGGCCTGGTTCAGCACTCCAAAAAGGTCCTGCATGTAAGGAATAATTTCTTTTACTTTTTTGAATTTCTTCACTTCAATGCCATATCTCTTTTTAACAATTTCAGCGCCGCGAATAGCTCTGTCGACAGTATCCTTGGCAAATTTCAAACGAAACTCAAGCCAGTCAATCTCTTTTTCAAAACCATATCCGTTAATGTACTCCTGATAATAGGGCATATGATATACTGAAGCTACGGAAGTTAAGTAGTCAAATCCTTCAATCAACAAGCCCTGATTATCAAGATTAGTGTAACCCAGAGGTCCGTGAATCTGACTCATGCCTTCAGCTTTCAACCATGCTACGGCTGTATCCATCAATCCCAGAAAAGCTTCATGATCTTCAAAAACTTCCATCCGGGAAAATCTTCCAAGTTTTTTTCCGACCTTTTCGTTGTATTTATGATTGATGATACCGCACAATCTGCCGACAACCTTGCCGTCTCTGTATGCAAGCCAAAACTTGGAATCACAAAACTCCATGGCAGGATTATGTTTTTTGTCCATCAACTTCAGCTCATCAGCTTTAATCGGTGGAACCCAGTATGGATTGTTTTTGTAAATACTAAAAGGTAATTCAACAAACTCTTTTTGTTGTTTTAACGTCTTAACTTCCTGTATACTTAGAGACATGCGATTAATTTTAAAGAAAGGCCAACTTAATGAAAATTGTTACTTTACTTCGGTTAATTTGGTTTATGAAATTAACTATTTTCTTTCAAATAACGGAATTTGATTTTTATTCTTATCCTGGAAAATTCGATTTTAGAAAGTCTGCAAATTTTTTTATAGCTCTTCCACGGTGACTGATGGCATTTTTTGTTTCAGGTGCCATTTCAGCAAATGTTTTATTAAATCCGTTTGGAACAAAAACAGGGTCATATCCAAACCCGCCGGAACCCAGTTTATGATCTATGATATGGCCCTCCACAGACCCATCAAAGAAATATTCTTCACCATCCAAAAGCAATGAGATTACAGTCCTGAAATGGGCGGTTCTATCCTTTACGCCTTCTAATTCGGAAAGTAATTTATTGACGTTATCGTCATAGGTAACATGCTCGCCTGCATATCTGGCTGAATAAACTCCGGGGGCACCTCCCAATGCATCCACTTCCAGTCCCGTATCATCAGCAAAACAATCAATATTGTAACGCTCTAAAATATGATGCGATTTTATGGACGCATTTTCTTCCAGAGTGTCGCCTGTTTCGGGTATATCTTCATGGAAATCAATATCCTTTAGGGAAACAACTTCAAACCCGTCACCCAATATCTCTCTGACTTCTCTTAATTTATGAATGTTTGCCGTGGCAAAAACTATTTTTTTCATCAGATAAATTTTGCGCAAAAATAAACATTCTAAAGCGCCACAGGCTATAAACAATACAGAAGGGATTCAAAAAAGAATCGCCTCCCTGCACTAAAAAGATATCATATACTTAAAAGAAAATCACTTACACTGGATTCCAGTCAATTTCTCCCATTCCATTATTTCTAAGTATTTCGTTGGTTTTAGAAAAATGGCGACATCCATAAAAACCTTTATGGACAGAAAATGGCGATGGGTGGGGTGCTTTCAGTACAAAATGTTTGGAAGTATCGATCAAGACTTCTTTATCCTGGGCAAATTTTCCCCAAAGAAGGAAAACAACACCTGCCCTAAGTTCGGATATTGTGCGGATAACCTGGTCTGTAAATGGCTCCCATCCTTGTTTTTGATGTGATCCGGCCTGAGAGGCTCTTACTGTCAATGTTGCATTCAGAAGTAAAACTCCCTGTTTGGCCCATTTTTCCAGATTTCCAGTGTTTGGAATCGGAATACCTAAATCCTCATGCAACTCTTTATAAATATTCTGCAGTGATGGAGGAATCGCTATTCCGTCGGGTACCGAAAAAGCCAGCCCGTGCGCCTGCCCTCTTCCATGATAAGGATCCTGACCAAGGATGACCACTCTTACTGCAGTCAGAGGAGTAAGATTAAAAGCAGAAAAAATCAGCCTTCCCGGAGGATAAACTGTTTGTGTTTTGATTTCCTGCTGGAGGAAATTTTTCAAATTCTGAAAGGATTCTGTTTCAAATTCCTCCTGCAAAGCCAGCTTCCAACTTTCCTCGATATCAGGTTCCGCTATGGTCATTGTCAATATTTATACAATAAAATTAAAAAATAGTTGTTATTTAGTCGAATTGTCTATTACTTTGTGTAAGCAAGAATATAATTGATTGTAAAATTATGAAAAAAATACTGATCCTTCTGATAGCGCTTGCCTTTATTGCACTTATGGTCACATCCTGTGCCTCAACCTCCGATTGTGCATCTTACGGAAATAATATTAAGAAGTACCAGAAAGAGGTTAAGTATTAATATCGCAGGTATATGTGACCGCTTTTGTTCGATAAATCATTCCTGAAGATTGGGGAGGCATACTTTATGTCCTTCTGTTTTCGGGCATTCGCATGGAATCACTAATGATAAAGTGTCTGCTTACGTCTAAAAGCATTCAGCGTTTCAATATTCTCTCTGTAAGAAAAACAATCACACGCTGATAAGAAATTACTTCTCAACGGATCTAAACAGGTTCTCGATGGAAGGAAATATCTGCCCGACGGATGGAAACAACTACTCAACGGGACGAAATACCCTCGCGAAACTCAGAAACATCACATCGAGAGACCGAAATGTCCGCTCAATGAACCGAAATATCATCCAGATAGACAGAAATACCTGCTCCGCGGACCGAAACAGGCGTTCAACTTAAGGAAATAACCCAAGTAAAAACAAAAAAGCTCCAGTTAAAAAACTGGAGCTTTAATTAAGTTTGGCGACGGCCTACTTTCCCACTTAGTGTAGCAGTATCATCGGCGCTGGCAGGCTTAACTTCTCTGTTCGGAATGGGAAGAGGTGGTCCTTGCC
>JACZJI010000086.1 GCA_014860665.1 Bacteroidales bacterium
ACTCAGGAATGAAATGCGTACAAAACCGCTGGCTTTCGAACTCCTGCCTACCAAGTTTTCTCTCAGTCAACTGCAGAAAATCTACGAAGTTATTTTTGAAATGAAACTGGATAAAAGAAATTTCAGAAAAAGAATTGCTAACCTCAGTTATATTGTGCCTTTAAATGAAAAAGAAAATGAGGTGTCGCACCGGCCTGCAAAATTATATATGTTCAGCCGGGATGTGTATCAGAGACTGAAAAGCCAGAATTTCGATTTTACTATTTAATGGAAATCATTTTTCTTCATAAAAAAACCCGGTGAAAACACCGGGTTTTTTGTTGTTGAGCTTAATCTTCTTTATTCTTTCAGATCTCTTGGTTTTCCACCCTGACGCCAATGCTCTTCAATCTTTTCCAAAGAAACGCCTTTGGTTTCAGGCAAGTAGAAATAACCCCAGATTAGTCCTAAAACCCCTAATATAGCATAAAACCAAAATGCACCTGCCGGATTTCCATTATTAACCGCCTGCATGGTGAATGTATGAGTTGTAGCATCATAAAGTTTTTCATGGGTAATAATCCCTGTTCCTGGCATAGTAAACAGTTTGATAATCTTGAAGAATGTAAAAGCTACAATGCCGTTAAAGAACCAGTTTGATAAAGATCCGATGGAAGAACCGATTCCTCTGACCCGTAAAGGGAAAACTTCTGAAATAAACAACCATCCCAAAGGTCCCAGACTGATGGCGAAGAAGGCAATATAAATCCATACAAATATAATCGACAACCATTTTCCCATAGTTCCGAGACTTGGTAAAAATGCAAAAACCAGCCCAAGAGCTATCAATGAAACTACGATACCAGCAGTTCCAATAAAAAATAATTTTCTTCTACCCAATTTGTCAATCATAAACAATGAAAGCACTGTAAATGCCACATTGATCACCCCCACACTGACGGCACCCCAGATAGCTGCACGGGCCCCCTCAAATCCAGCAATCAGAAATATCTTCGGACTGTAATAGATCACCGTGTTAATCCCCACAAACTGCTGGAAGAACATGATACCGACAGCGATCATCAACGCTGTTCTCAGCCAGGGTTTGAAAACTTCGGTAAATCTGGCACGTTCTTTATACTTTTCTATTTCCTCCTTCATGCCTTTCAAAGAAGCTTCTACTTCAGAAGGCTCTTCAATTCTTTTCAAAATACGGCGGCTTTCTTCCTCACGGCCCTTGCTCATCAACCAGCGCGGAGTTTCTGGCAGGAAGATCATCCCGATCAGTAAAATCAAACCGGGGATCACACCCACATAAAACATGGGTCTCCAGGATTCGGGATTTGCATTATTGGCAAATGCTTCATCGCTCAAGTATGAAACCAAAATCCCGATAGTAATCAACAATTGAAATAACGACACCAATCGTCCGCGGATGTGATTGGGAGAAATTTCCGCAATATACAGTGGCACAGAGAAAGATGAAATACCTATGGCTAAACCAATAAATAAACGTGCAATAATGAGAGAATGGGGATTAGGTGCCCAGCCGGACCAAACTGCTCCCAGGACAAAAATAATAGAGGCTCCCAAAATAGTCTTTCTTCTACCGAAAATATCTGATAACCTGCCGGTGAACATTGCACCTATTACCGCTCCTACCAGTCCTGCGGTGGTTATATTTTCAACCATACTGTTGCTCAGCAGGAAATCCCTCTGAAAGAAAGGAATGGCTCCCGAAATAACTCCCGTGTCAAATCCAAATAAAAGCCCGCCTGTAGCAGCAACCGCAGCAATTATTACTACCAGGTTCTTGTTGTAAGTTTCTTTATTCATGTACTTATCGTTAAAATATGATTGTTAATTTCTGGAAAAACATAAAATCGCTGTTTCTAACGCTCTATGGCCCCATATATCAAATGAATTAATAATTATTCTTCGTGAATAGTTTTCATTTTATTATTTCCAATTCAGGCTTCCGGTCAACAATATCTCCTCTGACGAAGATCCTACCATAATATCAAAGACAGCATGGTCAACTTTCCAGGTTTTCTTTTGCGGATCAAAATATTCAAAGGCCATTTTGTCGAGTGTCATGTGAACGGTTTTAGATTCACCCGGTTGTAAATCAACTCTTGAAAATCCTTTTAGTTCTTTAAAGGGACGATCGATTTTTGGGTTGTTTTCATGAACATAAACCTGGGAAACTTCAGCACCAGTTCTCTTGCCGGTGTTTGTGATAGTATAAGTAACCTCTGCTTGGCGTTTTCCATCGGTGGTATCCTGTACCAATTTAAGATCGCTGTATTTAAATGTCGTGTAGGAAAGACCGAAACCAAAGGGGAAGCTGGGTTTGATGTTTTTCGTTTCAAAATAACGGTACCCCACATAGATTCCATCCGAATAGGTGATCAGGGTGTCATTGTCCGCGTAATGCTGAACGGCTTCCGGCTCCTGTTTCATACTTTTAGGAAAGGTAACCGGCAGTTTTCCTGACGGGTTGCTGTAACCCAGTAAGACGTCGGCAATGGCTTTACCAATAAACTCTCCGTCGAACCATGTTTCCAACACAGCGGGAACATGATTGATCCAATTATCTACTGCGATCGGGGCACCGGAAATCAGGATCACTACCGTATTTTTATTGGCCGCAGCCACTTTCCGGATTAACTCATTCTGATTTTCAGGTAACTCCAGATTCTTTCTGTCCGATCCTTCATGTTCAAAATAGCTTGAAGTTCCTGCAAAAACCAAAGCAATATCTGCTTTGCGGGCAGCAGCAACAGCCTTGGCAATGGAAACATCCTGTGGATAATGCCAATTCAGCGTAAGCATTAGACTTACTCCCATATCTGGGTTGTACGGAACTCTTCCATGATATTCTACTTTAATATCATACATTTTTCCTTTTTCAAGCTTTACTTTATAAACATTATTCGGATCTCCACCTTCCCAGTAATGCCTGTCTCCTGATGTCAGCACTTCTTTATCATTCAAATACAATACTGATTTTCCGCCTGAATGAAATCCAAAAGTATAAAGCCCAGACACAGGAGCTTTAATTTTCCCAACCCATCGCACCGAAAATTTGCCTTTAAAATCAGGATTTGTTGCCACTGGAGTTACTTGTGCCGCTCCCTGACGGTAGTCGATTTGTGTTGCTGTTGTGACTACGGGTTTCCCTTCTAAACTATCATTATGAAAAAACTCTGCTTTTAATCCCTGGGTAACTCCGTCATTCTGATAGAAAAAGGCCGGTGCGATTGGTTGAGGATACTGAAACAGAATGCCGGGAGCATAATCTATAACTGCTTTTCCCTTTAATGCATTCTGCAATGCCGATAGCGGACTGATAGCAAAAATTGGGTGAACCTCAGCGCTTCCACCACCTACGGCTCTTGCAAAATCTGCATCTGGACCAATAACGGCTATATGTAATTTCTTATTCCCTTCGATAGGAAGGACGTGGCGTTCGTTCTTAAGCAGTACAATAGCTTCGATGGCTGCCTGCAAAGCATCTTTTTGTGTTTCTTTTGAATTGATAAGCGTATCAATCAAATGCTGCGGATAAGCCATAGTAGGCAGTACCTTTAATCTATAGGCCGCATTTAAGATATGATCTACCTTATCATTGATGGTTGCTATCTTCACCTTTCCGCTGTCCAGTGCTGGTAGCAAGGTCTTTTCATTCAGATAGGTTCCGAAAGGCATTTCCAGGTCAAGAGCATTGTTCACTGTAGGGAAAGCGTAGTGCACCCCGCCCCAGTCCGACATAATCAAACCATCATAATGCCATTCTTTTCTCAACACTTCATTCAACAAAAAGTGATTGGCGCTGCAAAACTCACCATTTACCTTATTATAGGCTGTCATGATCGCAAGAGAATGTGCCCTTTGAACCGCTGCTTTAAAGGCCGGAAAGTAAATTTCACGTAAGGTACGTTCATCGATTTTTTCATCAATGCTCATCCTGTTAAATTCCTGACTGTTGGCCACAAAATGCTTTACCGTTGTTCCAACACCTTCATCCTGAACACCGAGTATATAACTGACTCCCATTTGTGAAGTTAAAAACGGGTCTTCTCCAAACCCCTCGAAGGTTCTCCCGTTGAGCGGATTCCGTGCAATATTGACATTGGGTCCCAAAATAATATTACGGCCCTTGCCCCTGACTTCTCTACCGATTCCCTGACCGATTTTTCTAACAAGGGCTGTATCCCAGGTAGAGGCTAATGCAATTCCTGAAGGAAATGATGTTGATCTGCCCCATCTTGCACCAACCGGACCATCATCCATGCGGATAGAAGGAATCCCCAGTCTGGGAATGGGTTTGGTGCTCATGTTTACGCCACCCAGAAGATCTATTTTTTCCTTGGTGGTAAGATGAGCCATCAGATAGGCCTTGGTCATCTTATCCTGTTTATTTGTGGTACGTTGACACGATGTTAGAAAAACAAAAAATAGGAAAGAGAACAACAAAGCTGATTTGAATGCAAGTTGGAAAAACCGCGATGATTGCTTTTTCTCCGTTGTATAATTTATGGCTACCCGTTTTTTCATGATTTTGTTTTTAAAGTTTAAATTGATTGTCTTTTTTTAGGGTTTCATACCCAGTGCTTCAATATATCCTTTGTTGATTGTGCAATTCGAAAACTTTAGATTCTGCAGTAACTCGTTCAGAGCCATCCTTACAGTATCCTGCGACGGACGGTGCTCACGGATTTTTGCAAAAGAAGAATTATCTTCCTTTGTAAATTCTACAATCTTATTCCAGTATTTTGGTTCTTTGATAGAAACCATACAACTGGATTTTACCATTTTTTTATAAGGCCAGAATGTCCAACCAATATTATTTTTCTCAAGAAGCGTCCTGAAACCATGAATCCAGGCATCAGTATTTTCTCCGGTTTCACCCATGTAAAGCGGCAAATCTGTTTTTTGTCTGAAATCCAGAAAATCCTGGATTGCTTTCTGCACCGTGTCGCACCAATAACGGTGGCATGTGTACATCAAATTCGGATCGAAATGATAGTCATGAAAAATCTTGAAGTTACCATCCCACTGGGCACCCCCTAAAATCACAACATGATTTTTGTCCACTTTACGAATGGCAGTGATTGCCCGTTCGTAAAGCGGCTCTAAATCTTTGTTGAGCATCGGCATATCTTTACCAAAATAAGGAGCAATGGGTTCATTCAATAAATCATAACCTAAAACAGTAGGGTTATCTGCGTAGTGGCGGGCAATTCTTTGCCAGATATTACAAAACATTTCCTGATCCTTTTCATTTACCATCAGCCAGGGATAACCATAACTGTCATCAATATTATCGCCGGTTTGTCCACCAGGTGCATCATGCATGTCTAAAATCACATAAATACCTTCATCGTGGCACCAGGAGATAACCCTGTCCAGCAACTCAAATCCTCGATTTGGATCGTTGTATCCCATATAATCCTCATTGGTAAACAGTTTGTAATGAAATGGGATTCTTACTGTATTCATTCCTGCTTCGTGGATAAAATGAATATCTTCACGCGTGATATAACCATCCTGAAATTTCCTCCAAAACTGATTGACGAATTGCGGACCGACCATCTCTTTCAGTGATTGGTCAATCAAATGAAAGCAACTCACATTGCCAAATAAAAACATGTATCCTTCCGGATTCAGCCAGTTACCAAGGTTGATCCCTTTGATCATAAAGGGTTTTCCGTCAGGCGTGATCAGATTTTGTTTATCTACATGAATAAATTGACGAGAGGATTGTTGCTTTGCTTCTTTGAAAGCCGGTAAGGTAAATACCATTGTCAGCAAGCCGATGACCAGTAGTGTGATTTTAAATTTTTTCATAGCAATAACATTATAATTAAGAATCTTGTTACGAGCTTATTGATATGAATAAACCCTTACATAATCTATTTTGTAAGTTTGAGGAAAAACAGAGTCATCTACACCTTTAGCACCACCCCAATTTCCTCCGATAGCAAGATTCAGAATAATAAAACATGGTTTATTAAAGGGCCAGTTGGATGCATTCTTAACAGCTGGAGAATAGGTATAATATGGTTTTGAAGGATCATCAATCCAATATTCAATTTTGCTGGGAGTCCAGGTCATACCATAAATATGATAAGTTGTGTCACAGTCAGGAAGCTGAACTCTGCCAAAGTTTATGGTATTCCCATAGCTGGATGGTGTATGAATAGATCCCTGAACCCAGGTTGGATCATATCCGACATTTTCCATGATATCGAGCTCTCCACAAGCAGGCCAGCCCACAGATCCGATATACGATCCCAGCATCCAGAATGCCGGCCAGGTTCCTCGTCCACCGGGAAGTTTGGCTCTTACTTCTACCCTTCCGTATAAAAACTCTTCTCTTCCAGCGGTATTGATTCGGGAAGAGGTATAATCCCCCACGCTTTGTCCGGACCCAACCAGCTTGGCAACAATTGACAAAAATCCGCCACTTACAATTGCATTTTTGTTTGTATAATTCTCAAGCTCATTGTTTCCCCAACCTCCGTCACCGAGATCATAGTTCCAGTCATTCGTATTCAGGCTGGTTCCATTAAACTCATCACTCCAGATCAGTTTATTGGGAACATAATTGGGATCGTCAGCTGCAATTGAAATATTTTTAGAGGAAGAAACTGTTCTTCCGTCAGGCATGAACAAGGTAAGAGATACCGTGTAGGTACCTTTTTTCGGAAAATAATAAGTGAATGTCGTATCCTGCTGCATCGTTTCTCCCTCAAGCGACCATTCCAGATAGCTATAGTTTCCGGTTGCTCTGGAGTGAAAAACAATATAATTCGCGCTGTCTGTTGTGTTTTTTAGGTTATAACTAAAATCGGCCGTAGGGTTTCCATAATTAAGGACGGAGGAATCACTTTTCTTACTACAACCTAATAAGGATACCAGAGCTCCAATAAACAGAAAATATTTTAATGATTTCATTTTCATTTTTTAATAGATTTTACCAAACGTAGGTTCCAACTGACTTTGAATTCAGACTCGACTGGAATATTTGTCCATGGAACCAAACATCAAAATTTTCAACATTTTCCCCATTATTAATGACGATAAGAACAATTTTTCCATCAGGGGTTTTGAATGCCACATCATTCAATCCCAGGACTCTGTTTGAAGCAATTCGTACCGATCCTGGCCGAACGAACTTAGCAGCATGAGCGATGATATAATAACCTGGATTTTTGGTCACCGAATCCCCCTGAAGTGTAATTCCTCCCAAACAAATATTACATCCACCTTGCGTATGAGGTGTATAATCAGGGCTTGAAACAAGATTCCATTCAATTACATTTTTGCTCCAGTTGCGCATGGCGCCAATGATGAGTTGATTGATATGGAAAGGGATATCTTTGGCGAAATTTCCGGGAGCGCCTACCCAAAGTTCTGTAAAATACAGATTCTTATCAGGATAAGCATTATGAACATCTGTCAATGCCTGGATTTTTCCTCCATACAAGTGAAAAGCCGACCCGTCAATATATTTACGGGCTTCAGGATCATTTAGAATTTGTATCGGATAATCAGGGCGATCAGCATTGTGGTCATAGATAATGATCTTAGTCTCAATCTTCGCTTTCTTAAAAGCAGGTCCCAGATAATTTTTGATAAAAATATCCTGCTGGGAAGCGTACATAAGCATGCTTGGATTGTTTCCCGGATAAAGCGGTTCATTCTGCACGGTAATAGCATCGATATGAATTCCATGTTTCTTCATGGCATGGATATACTTCACAAAATAATGTGCATAAGCAGCATAATATTTCGGTCTTAAACTTCCACCACGGGTACTGTCGTTTGTCTTCATCCAAGCCGGAGCTGACCATGGTGAACCTAAAATTTTAATTTTTGGATTAATCGCCAAAATCTCTTTCAAAACCGGAATTACCGTGTGCAAATCCTGACCCAGATCAAACTTTGTAAGTTCGGGATCAGTTTGACCGGCAGGTACATCATCGTAAGAATAAGCATGATCATTCAAATCGGAAGACCCAATGCTAATCCGTAAATAACTGGTACCAATATTATTACCATTGTCGGCAAATAATTCTTTTAAAAGAGATTGTCTGGCAGCAGGACTCATTTGCTGAATCAACCAGGCACTACCACCGGTTAAAGCAAATCCGAAACCATCAACTGTTTGGAAAGTACGGTTAGCTTCAACACTTATCAACGGAGTATCTTTCAAATCCTCGGGAGGATTGGTAAAGTTCAGATCCTTCTGACGTTGAAACAAAACAGTTTTATCTGTGTTCGTCAGCCAGAACTGGACATTTTGAGCTGTGGCAGTCTGCCAGAAACAGACCAGCAACAAGCCCGTCATGATATGTCCTAATTTTATTTTCATCCCTTTGATATTTCTATTCAACAATCAGAGTAGATATGGAATGCGGCAGGCTGGTGGTTGTTGCAGCTTCCCCGGCGATCCAGACATGATAATTAATTTTTGAATCTGTAGGATTCATAACAATGATAGCCAGTTTTCCGTCTTTATTGATAAAAGCTGTGGTTAGCAGATTGCTGGTACTCGACGAACTGACAATCCTTTTGGCTCCCGGACGCACAAATTTTGAAAACTGTCCGATGTAATAATAAATATTCGTAAAAATCAGCTGTCCGGTTTTTGTATTGCCTATGATAGGAGCAAAGCAGTAATTTTTTACATGGTTTGGGCCGCCTTTTTCATCTAAAAGCACATTCCAGTCTGTCCAGGCTTCGGTTCCGTCATTAAAATCATGAATCATGGAACGGCCATAAAATTCTCCAAGGTTCCAGTCATGTAACTTACTGTAATCGAAAGGTCCCTCGCAGCCTTCGGTAAAAATGAGATGTTTTTCAGGATAAGCTTCATGAACCCTTCTCACATTATTAAACATCATAACACCATTTTTCAGGTATTCATACCAATGGTATCCTACGCCCCAGACATATTTCGCAGCTTCGGGATCGTTTAATATCACACTTGCCCTTTGATAAAGAAGATCACGGTTATGATCCCAAACAATCAATTTCACACTGCTCAAACCATCTTTTACCAGAGTGGGTCCCAGATAGTTTTTTACAAAATCACGTTCTTCATCAGCAGTATAAATACAGGATTCCCAAATTTGGTTTGCCATGGGTTCATTTTGAACTGTCAGCCCCCAAATAGGAATACCTTCAGCTGTATAAGCTTTTACAAATTTCACATAATAATTAGCCCATGATTGATCGAATTTCGGTAGCAGTTTTCCTCCGTGCAGCATGTCGTCATTGGTCTTCATCCAGGCTGGAGGACTCCAAGGACTTGCAAAAATCTTAAGATCTCCGCCAGCAGCGGCTATAGCATCTTTAATGAATGGAATGCGATATTTCAAATCGTGGGCAACACTGAATGTTTTAAGAGCAGAATCGCCTTTGGCAACATAAGTATAGCTTTCACTTGAAAAATCGCAACTGTTAATATTGGTACGCCCAAAAGTATAACCTATCCCCTTTTGAGGATTATAATAAGCTGTAAGAAGTTCCTCCTGCTGTTTTTTAGGAAGCTTGGCAAAAGTTTCTGCAGAAGCATCTGTCAAAGCGCCTCCAATTCCAATGATAGTCTGAAACTGTTTTGTTGGATCAACAAAAATCCATGATTCTCTTTCGAGAGGTTGGGCAGCAAGTTCGAATTTTACGGAACCCGCATTCGTCAACTTCAGGTTAGTGTTTTTAGCGGTAGTGAAAATTTCAACTTTCTTACCTGAATAATTTGTTGTCTGGGCCATGACAGTTGTTGAAAAAACCATTAGTGAGGTCGCAAATAGTAGTATGGCAAATTTTGCTTTCATAAATTATATTTTTCTGTTATTTCCAAATAAAAGTTCCGACAGCACCGGCAGATAGCGTCGGGGTAACTGTTTTTCCGTCAAAGGCAATGTTGAAGGTCGAAGTATAACTTCCGCCATTCAGGACAATAAGTACTTTTTTTCCATCCGGAGTTTTGAAGGCTACATCCTGAAGATCATCAACATTGTTTGAGCCGATTCGCACAGAACCGGGTCTTACAAACTTCGCCGCCTGTGCAATAATATAATAACTGACATTTCGGGTCACTCCACTATTAGTGCTAATAGTTAATGCCCCAAGGCAGGATGAACAACCTCCGGCAGTATGCAAAGACTGCGTTGGATCAGAAGCCAGGTTCCATTCAATGACATTTTTGCTCCAGTTGCGGATGGCTCCGATAATCAAATTCTGTACATGCCAATCCAGATCACCGCCAAAATTTCCTGTAGAAAAAGTTGCCTGTTCCGTAAAATACAAATTTTTGTTGGGAAATGCATTATGAACCGTTGACATGGTATTGATATCACCGGCATATAAATGGAATGCTGAACCGTCAATATATTTTGAGGCAGCAGTATCGCTCAAAATAGAAATAGCATACTCCGGGTGATCCAGGTTGTGATCGTAAATTATGATTTTAGTATTGATGTTGTTGGCTTTAAACGCTGGCCCCAGATAATTTTTTACAAAATTGTCTTCTTCGGCTGAAGTCATAAGCATGGCAGGATTGTTATAAGCATTCAATGGTTCATTTTGTGGAGTTATTGCTGTGATATTGATTCCTTCAGCCTTCATGGCCTGAATGTATTTTACAAAGTACTTAGCATAAACTCCATAATATTGTGGTTTTAAACTTCCCCCTTCATAACTGTCGTTGGTCTTCATCCATATTGGAGCGGTCCAAGGTGTAGCGATTATTTTTATGGAAGGATCAAGAGCAATTATTTTTTGAAGGATCGGAATCAGATCTTTTTTTTCTTTGTCAATACTGAAATTCTGGAGTGTTGTATCTGTTTGTCCCGGATAAACCTCGTCATACGTAAACGGAGCGCTGCTTAAATCAGATGCCCCAAGGCTGATCCGTAGATAACTCACTCCGATGTTTGTTGAATCCGTCAGAAATAATTCCTGAAGTAATGCTTCTTTATTACTCTCAGAAAGATAGTTTATGAGTTCGGCACTGGCTCCTGTCAAGGCAAATCCAAAGCCATCAATTGACTGGTACGTAGTTGTTGTGTCCACATTAATTGTAGAGTAGCCGTTGGGGCTGGAACTAAAAACAAGGCCGGCATTTGTTTGTTCCTTAAACAATACAGATTTGTCAGGCTTGGTCATCCAAAAAGCAACATCCGACTTTACGATCGTGGGGATGGTGTCATTGTTAACAGGGGGATTATTGGTTGGATTATTTTTTTTACATCCTGCAAAATAAATCAGGAATGGTAAAAGCAAAACCATCCAAAAATAATTTTTGATAATCGGTTTGCTTTCTCTTAACAATTTTATTTTAATCATTCTTTCCTTCACTGTATAATTCTAATAGAAAATAAGTCATTGGATAACAAAAATTAATGGGACCATCTAAAAATCACGTTATGAAAATCAGACAGCCCCATAATTCTTTTTAAATTTTTCATCAAAGATTCATCTTTCAGAAATATGAAGACTATTTCGTTTTTTGAAACACTCTTACATAATCCACAAACATCCGTTGCGGGAACACGGTGGTTGAATCCGGATTTCCTGGAAAACCACCACCAACAGCCACATTAAATATAAAAAACTGATTTGCATTAAAGGGGTAATTAGCGCTCCCCACATCAGTTTTTGTACCTGTGAGATATAGATGATTGTCCACCAAAAGCTTAAGCGTATCCTGAGACCAGAGAATACTGAACACATGAAATTGCTGAGAGAAATCTCCAGAGTTATAAGTTGCCGTCTTATAAGTATCAACTCCTGCTGTGGATGCCCAATGCAGTGTTCCGTGCACCACAGATGGCTGAGAGCCTATCAACTCCATGATATCAGTTTCGCCGCAGGCAGGCCAACCAACGGAGGAAATATTCGAGCCTAACATCCATAATGCAGGCCATATTCCTTGTCCCTTGGGTAATTTGGCCCGGATATCGACTCTTCCATACTGAAAACTATATTTTCCCTGGGTTTTAATCCTGGCAGATGTATAATCATACCCGCTATAGGATTCTTTGCGGGCTTCAATTATTAGATTTCCTGCAGAAACAAAAACATTGTCAGGGCTATCAGTGTAATATTCAAGTTCGTTATTCCCCCACCCATTGGTTCCATTACCAATCTCAGTCACCCAATAATTTTTATTTAACTGATTGCCTGAAAACTCGTCACTCCAGACTAATTTATATCCTGAATAACTTGTGGGTGTTGAATAACCTGTAGTATCGGTAGGTAAATACGTACCATTCTCTGTGACGATGGTCCCCACAGCGCTGTCTGAAACAAGCGTACAAGATTTTGGGTTGGATAATTTAACCGTAAACTGCAAATTGGGTTGACGTAAGTCTATAGGATTTCCCTTGATGGCAACATCAATTTTTGCCTGAGTTCCACCAGCAGGAATATCGATTGTACCTGATCCTGTCTCAAAATCAGTCGGAGAAATTGCAGTCCCATCCACCACATTATAATCCACTGAAACATCACTGGTGGTAGATTTGTTGAGATAGATATAAAATGTCATTACTGTATCCTTAGTTTCCCTTACAAGGGAAGCATTTTGAATACTCAATTCGGGGGCTGTTGTCGGGGCAGGAGGTGTCGGAGACGGATTGTTTGTCTTGCTTTTACTACAAGACAACAAAGTCCAACCCAATAAAAGGATCAGAACATAACTTAACACCGATATTTTTATTTTAATCATAGGATCATAACTCCTCAAAATCAGCTCCCTATAATGAAACTATGTTTTGTTAATTTCTTTAATAAACAAGGAGCGTAATAAATACATCTCCTTGTTTATTAGATTCCAACCAGAATGATTACGTAAGTTATTTTATAATCACGCAATCTGGAAAGATTACTTCTTAGCCTTCAACTTTACATACCATGCCATACTCCAGTCGGGTCTGGGAGTCCGTAACCACATGGTGGAATCGGTAATGCTTAAGATTTCAAACTGCTGGGTACCACCATAATAACCTAAAGAACCCGGTTTCTCAAAAGTAATCATAACTCCTGTTTGGTTTGCTGCGGCATCGTCACCTGCAAAAGTGTATTTCGCTGAATAAGTACCCTGATACAAGATCCAGTCATCTCCATATCCACCCCATACTCCGGGAGGAGGAGTAACCCCATTATTGAAGTCAGCTGCAAATGCACCCTCATTACCAAACATTTTACCGTAAGTGGAATCTACAAATACCCCATTGTTAGTGAAGGTATAAACATTCTGATATAAACCATAACCAGACTTATCTCCTGGAGGTGCATCATACCAATCCGGAGTAAAGGTACTTATTGGACCAAGACCCATGTTACCGGATGCAGTGCTATCAATCATCCATCGTCTTCCATCAGGTGAATCATTGGTTATAATTTTTAGGATAGCCGGATCAACGTGATATGAATAATAAACCTTTACCGAATCAACCGTCGAAACGGAAGGACTGGCTCCTGCTACTGCATAAGCGGTAACAGTTACTCCATAGGTGGTTGTTCCTACAGTTTTACTATAGGTTTTAGTTATTGGAAAGGACTGTGTCATTACAGGAGACGATCCGTCGCCAAAATTTACCTTATACAAAGCGGCATTCTTTGCTGTAACACTAAAATTCACAACTCCGGAACCATCGCCATTAGGCATAGTATCGGATTGACCAACAATTGTTGCAGTTATTTGAATGTCAGAAGGTGAGGGAAAGGGTCCTAGTGTATACTTTTCTTTTTGGCAACTAGTAAACCCAATTATTAAAGCCGCGCTTAATAGGGCCAGTATTTTTGTTTTTGTATTCATTGTAATTGTTTTTTATCAACTAGTTCAAGATTGTTTAAGTATTTCCAAATTTCATTTCCAGTCACAAAATTTAGAAAAGATAATCAATGGGACCATCTAAAAATCACGTTATGAGATTAAGACGGCCCCTTGATTTTCTCATCATTTGGATTAATATCCAGGGTTCTGAACCATCTGGGTATTGGTCAATTCGGACAACGGAATCGGCAACACCTCATTTTTACCTGCGGTGAAATGTTTTGAAAATCCGTTTTCCATATTATTCAGTACACTTGGAGCATCACCCCAACGTACGAGGTCGAAATAACGTACACCTTCGGTTGCCAGCTCCATACGACGTTCATGTTTGATAGCATCCATAGTTACCGGAACTGATGGTAAACCAACTCTGGCTCTCACAGCATCAAGTAATGCTTGAGCACGGGTCAGGTCGGTATTAGCCATAACCAAAGCCTCAGCTTCCATTAAATAGGTGTCAGCCAAACGAATAATGATCAAATCCTGATCGAAATTCAATTCTTTAACTCCGGTAGCGCTTGTGTATTGTAACAGAGGAGCATCTTTGTACATGAAGTATCCTGTTGCAGCATAGCACTGGCTCTTGGCATAAGTACACTGACCGGCAGCAACCAAACTGTCCAGGTTGATAACAGTATATTTATAACGTGGATCGTAAACACCATTCTTTACCATGGCATCAACCAGGTCCGGAGTAATCGGGTTGAAGCTCCATCCTGACAAATAGTTAGGAGCAGTGCTGTTATCACCGGTTCTTGCATAACCTCTGGGACCGATCATGATGGAATAAACATCCGATTTAAACTGACCCCAACCGCTCCAGTCATAATTCTGGCTTCCGGTTTTCTGCACTTCAAAGATAGATTCTGCGTTGAACTTATTATTCGGATTGAAGATGTCTCCGTAGTTTGCCAGCAGATGATATCCGAAACGGCTGGTACCACCAGGAGTTCCATTTACATCTTTCAGCATATTGGCAGCATCAGTCCATTTTTTCTCATACAAATAAACTTTTCCCAAGAGGGCTTCAGCAGCACCTTGAGTAACACGACCATTTTCGGATGTTGGAACTGTTACAGGAAGATCGGGAATTGCTTCAGTTAAATCTTTCTCAATCTGAGCATAAACCTGAGCCGGAGTAGCCTGCTTTGCAGCATAAATTTCAGTGGTAGTTTGAGGAGACGTAAACAAGGGAACATTTCCAAACCATACTACCAGGTTGAAATAATAATCTGCACGCAGGAATTTGGCTTCAGCGGTATAACGTGACTTATCAGCATCACTTAACCCGGGAACACCGTCAATTTTTGATAAAATGAGGTTGCTTTGCTTTACTCCTACAAAGTTCACATTCCACATATCAACAGGCATCTGAGCCGGGGTAAGCTGATTCATATCATTCATGGCTTGCCACTGGTTCATATCAGAAGGGCCACCGCCACCGGCATAACAATCATCCGAAGCGGAGTTTTCTGGTCCCAAAGGATTACAGTAGCTATTGCCGGCTTCAGTATTTAAAGCGCTATAGGCAGCTACCAGTCCTGCATAAGCTTCACTCGGATTCGAATAGTAATTGGATTCGAGCGATTGCCCCTTTGGTTTTACATTTAAAAAGGAGTCGGAGCAGGACGTAATTACTACGGCACTAAGCGTGATTATCAGGCCGCTTAATATTTTATTATGTTTCATTTCTCTTAAGTTTTAATATTTATATCAATATCATAAGTTTATGTATTGAACCATCTTAAAATCGTGGTTACAGTTCACTTAGTCCTTTTAGATTCCAACATTAAGACCAATCATAAAGGTTCTTGATTGCGGGTAAATACCACGATCAATACCATAGCTGCTACCACCTACTTCGGGATCGTATCCGGTATATTTAGTAAGGGTGAACAAGTTATTTACGCTTGCATAAACTCTGACTCTTTTAAATCCGACCACGTTCATCCATTCCTTGGGTAAAGAATATCCCAACTGGATCGTCTTGATGCGGAAGTAAGCGCCATTCTGCAAATAGAAGTTAGAAGGATACCTGAAGTTGTTGTTCGGGTCGCTGTCAGACATTCTGGGATAGTTGCTGTTGGGGTTAGCAACAGTCCAGGCATTAAGCGCCTGGATCGGGTAATTGGCAGTAACAATATCCAAACGTCTGTAAGCCTGGAATATCTTGTTACCCCAAACGCCCTGGCCAAAGACCATGAAATCCCAGTTTTTATAACCCAGATTTACGGTAATGCCATATGTGTAAGGAGGAATGGGAGTTCCGAGGAAAGTACGGTCAGCCTGGTCAATTTTACCATCGCCATTCAGGTCGGCCCATTTGAAGTCACCGGGTTTGGCGTTCGGCTGAATTAAATTTCCGTTCTTGTCTTTGTAGTTGTCAATTTCCTGTTGTGAATGGAACACGCCCAATTCTTCAAATCCGTAAAATGCGCCGAAAGGTTGCCCCACTGCGGTACGGGTGATCGGGTAAGAAGCAGTCTGGAAAGTTGCACCACCGTCCAGATACTGTTTTCCTTCTCCCAGATAAGTAACCGTATTCTTGTTATAAGCAAAATTACCTTGTACGTTCAATCTGAAATCTTTTCCAAAAGTTTTGGTATAACCCAGGTCAATTTCAAAACCTTTATTGGTCAGATCGCCAACGTTTGACCAGGGCTGAGCTGTATATCCTGCAAAAGCAGGAATCTGAACCTGCAGCAACATACCGGTTGTTTTCTTTGTGTAATAATCAAAAGTCACACTCAGACTGTTGAACAGGATAGCGTCGAATCCGGCATCAAAAGAACTGGTCTGCTCCCATTTCAGATTCGGGTTGGCAGGGGAAGAAGTCGAATAACCGATGGCCAAACCGTCGTTACCGAAAACATAGTTGCTTCCGCCACCACCGGCGATGATGGATTCATACTGGAAATTCTGTAATGACATATCATTACCTACAACACCATAAGAAGCGCGAATCTTCAAGTTGTTGAGAACTTTTGTTTTGGGGAAGAAATTTTCACGGTTTACAATCCAACCTACCTGTGCAGACGGGAAATAACCATAGTGGTTGTTGGTACCGAATTTTGAAGAACCATCACGGCGCAAGATGCCGGTGAACAAATATTTCTGATCGTAGTTGTAAGTTACACGACCAAAAAGGGAGCTCATGGTATATACCTGATCATCATAAGCACCGGCGATACGCTGTGCTGTCGGTAAAGCAAAGTTGAACGAGGCATCCTGATAATTGGTTACGGGTTCACCCTGGTAGGTGGCATTCAGTCCTGAGCCAGTTGTTTCCAGCGCACTGGTACCCAACAAAATTGCAAAATCATGTTTGCCGATCTCTTTGGTGTACTCGACGGTGTTGTCCCAGTTCCAGGACAAGTTCTGGTTGGTATAACGATACTGAACAACCATGTTCGTATTGCTGTTATTGGCGTTCAGATAGAAAAGCGGTGTGAAAGAATTGAAACCCCAGTAGGCTTTTTTCACGTTAATCTGTGATTTCAGGGTCAGGCCTTTAATCGGGTGCACATCGATATAGGCATTTCCTACCATGTTGTCGGAGTAACCGGCATTACCCTGCTGAGTCTGAATGAAAGCCAGCGGGTTGGTCATTTCCTGACCTACGTACTGAGAAATACCATAATACATTCCGTTACCGGCCTGAAGGGCATATTGCGGATAAGTAGCCCCCACCGAAGCACTTACGTAAGGAGTGGTAATCGGGTCGAGGTTCAGCGCTGAACTTAAAGGACCACCGAATTCACTGTTTGTATTCAAACCGGTATTATTTTTCTCATAGGTATACCCCAAATACTCCCCAACGGTTACATATTTTCCAATTTTAAATGTTGTGTTGGCGGTTAAGGAAAACCTCTTATTATAGGCGATGGAAGGAGCCACAATACCTTTCTGATCGATGTATCCTGCAGAAACATAATATGTAGCATTGTCGGAGCCTCCGGAAACGCTTACACTGTGGCTTTGATAAGGAGCCGTGCTGAAGATTTCATTTTGCCAGTTGGTTCCTGCACCTAGCGCATTAGGATCGGTAAATACAGGAGCGCCCCCGTCATTCATTACGGCTTCGTTACGGAGCATGGCATATTGAGAAGCATTGGCAAGCTGAACCTTGTTGATCACGTTCTGAATACCCATCTGCATATTATAATTTACCTGTAGCGGAGTATTCGCTCTTCCCTTCTTGGTAGTGACTAAAACGACGCCGTTGGCAGCACGTGCACCATAAATAGCACAGGAGGCAGCATCTTTCAGCACTTCAATAGAAGCAATATCATTCGGATTCAGGTATTCAAGACCTCCATTCATTACAACTCCGTCCACTACGTACAACGGGTCACTGTTATTAATAGAGGTAACACCACGAATACGAATTGTAGGCTGGCTTCCCGGGGCACCGGAACTCTGTGCTACGGTTACACCTGAAGTCATGCCCTGCAAAGCATCGTCCAAACGGGTAATCGGTTTGTTGTCGATGCTTTTGGCAGTCACAGAGGAAATAGATCCTGTTACAAGGCTTTTCTTGACTGTACCATAACCAACAACCACCACTTCACCGAGTCCAACCGTCGTTGGATTTAATAAAATGTTAATTGTTTTCCGGCCGTTAACAGCAACTTCCTTGGTTTCGAAACCAACGAAAGAAAAGACCAATGTAGTATTGTTAGGAACGGTAATCTTATAATCTCCGTTCAAATCGGTTACGGTTCCTGAGGTAGTACCTTTTTGCAAAATACTAACACCAGGAAGGGTACTTCCGTCTTTGGCAGATTTTACCGTTCCTTGGACGGTCACCTGGGCTATCATAGGTACGCTAAGCCCAAGCAACAAAATAAAAAATAGAATTTTTTTCATAACAATAAATTTAAATTTCACTTATTGACATTATTATGTAAAGAATAAAGAAGGTTTGCAATTATTAACTAAACCAGGAAAGGAAGGCTTCCTTCCTTCCTTAATACTGTTTCTATGGAAAATCATTTAAAAATTTTCGTTTTTTCATTTCACAAAAAAGTTTTTGGTTAAATGGGCAATGGTTATTTTAAACTCTCCGGGCTCTGTCACCCTTTGGAGCTTGCTATTGATAAAGGACAAATCCTGTTTATCAATTATGAATTTCACTGTTTTGCTTTCTCCGGCTTGAAGATCTATTTTATCAAAACCACGTAATCGTTTTACCGGAGGAATAATGCTGGCATACAAATCGCCAATGTATAGTTGTACTACTTCTTTGCCTTCTCTCTTACCGGTATTTTTAACATCAACACTGATAGTCAGTTTTTGGTTACCAGATATCGTATCATTACTGATTTTCAAATTACTGTAAGCAAATGAGGTGTAGCTTAATCCAAAACCAAACGGAAATTGAGGATTGTAATCATGCTGATTCAATTCTGCATAAGAATAATCGTAAGTCTCCAATGAATTAGGATATCTGGGGTAAGTCATCGGAAGTTTACCGGAAGGATTTACATCTCCAAACAAAATATTTGCAATTGCATTACCTCCCTGGTTTCCGGGAAGATATGCCATAACTATACCTCTCATCTGATCAGCAAATTTGCTAATTAATCTTGGCCGACCCTCCGTCAAAACCAATATCACAGGTTTTCCGGTTTTTGCCAGCTCTTCAGCAAATTTTGCCTGGTTATCTGGCAGATATAAATCATCAATATTTCCCGGAGTTTCTGCATAAGCCATCTCTCCTAAGCAAAGAACGATGTAATCAGCCTGTTTCGCCATCGCTAACGTTTGCTGATCGTCAAGTGGTTTATTATAAAGAGTTCCTTCGGAGTATTGCACATTATCTTTTCCTATTTTTTCCTGAATAGCTTTAAGAATTGTGTTTTTATCCTTGTCGAATTGATCAGTTTGTGTCCCTTGCCAGGTATAACTCCAGCCACCATTAAGCGCTTCCATTGAATTGGCTCCAAAACCCGTTACCAGGACTTTTACATTTTTCTCAGGTAATGGAAGAACATTGTCCTGATTCTTCAATAATGTAACCGATTCCTCAGCACTTAGCAAATTTTCTTTTTGTGAAACTGATGAAGCAAAATCAGGATAGTCTTTTTCAGGATAATAGGGATGATCGAACAAACCGAGTTCTAATTTTACTCTCAGGATTCTTTTTACAGCCTGATTAATACGCCACATTGGAACCTGACCTTCTTTTACCAATTCTATAAGGTATTTTTCAAAGCTGAAATCGTATGGAACCATACTCATATCAACACCTGCCATCACAGCCATCTTTACGGCTTCTTTCTCAGAGGATGCATAATGATAGGTTTCATATAGATTCTTTATGTCTGCCCAGTCGCTCACTGCGATTCCTTTAAAATGAAGTTCATTTCTAAGAATATCGGTAAGGAAATGATGGTTGGCGTGAACCGGGATTCCGTTAACGATTGAGGAATTAATCATTAAAGTATGTGCACCAGCTTTCACTGCTGCCGCAAACGGTGGCAGGAAATATTCACGTAAATATTCTTCAGGAATCAAAGCCGGGGTACGATCTTTACCTGTTAAAGGAAAACTATATCCAAGATAATGTTTCATACAGGCAGCTACCTTATATTTACTGGCAATGTCATCTCCCTCATACCCTTTAATAATGGCCGAGCCCATAGTTTCAGCAAGGTAAACGTCTTCACCAAGCGTTTCATAAAATCTTGGCCAGGCAGGCTGTCTTCCTAAACCCAAAACAGGAGAAAACACCCACGGAATAGCTGATGCTCTTGTTTCATAAGCAGTTATGGCAGCATTCTTTTCCATCAAGGTAGGATTCCATGTAGCTGCCATGCCAATTTCCTGCGGAAATAATGTTGCCCCCAATGTATAATTAACCCCATGGATTGCATCGATACCATATAATATAGGTATCTTTAATTTCGACTCAGCTGCGACACTTTGAATTTGCTCTTGCAATTGATACCAGTGCTCACGCGTATAAGCATGATTCACAACATTAATAATAGAACCAACATGATATTTTAAAACAGCTTCCTGAAGTTTTGACGGATCTATTTCCTGAGGCATACTAGGATTCATGACCGACCCCTTACTTATTACTGCCAGTGTAATCTGTGTCATCTGTCCAACTTTCTCCTCTAAGGTCATTTTTGATAAAATTTGATCGACCTTTTTGTCTATAGATGAAGATTGGTTCCCGGTAACGTTTGCAGGACTTTTGAAGCCAGGAAACATTATAAACATTAACACAAGTACCAGACTCACAGCGACTCCGTATAACTTAGTTCTCTGTATCATTCAGCTAATAATTAATTATGATTTCTTATTTCTTTAAGTTTTTTTATTTTGTGTTAAAATCTCACTAAGCAAAGTGTATATAAAACACAAACAAAAATCAAAAATATTAAAAAAACAATACAAATTTTAATAATTATTAAAAATTTATAATTTTTTTTTCAATGAACTTTTTATGTCCCATCAACCTCATTTTTATATGGAAATTATTATAT
>JACZJI010000087.1 GCA_014860665.1 Bacteroidales bacterium
ACTCAGGAATGAAATGCGTACAAAACCGCTGGCTTTCGAACTCCTGCCTACCAAGTTTTCTCTCAGTCAACTGCAGAAAATCTACGAAGTTATTTTTGAAATGAAACTGGATAAAAGAAATTTCAGAAAAAGAATTGCTAATCTCAGCTATATTGTGCCTTTGAATGAAAAAGAAAATGACGTTTCTCACCGACCGGCAAAATTGTATATGTTTAGCAGGGATGTTTATCAAAGGTTAAAATCTCAGAATTTCGATTTTACCATTTAACCGAAGCCCGAAACAAACTTCATCAAAACTTAACAACGATCTAATATTCAGTTAATATTGCAGTTATAATATTGCACCGTAAAATCTTACGGACATGAGCCAAAAAAAGACTCTCGAATTGGTAATATTATCCGACCTGCATCTGGGAACTTACGGTTGCAGCAGCAAGGAACTACTTCTCTACCTAAAAAGCATTCGTCCCGAAACTCTTATTCTGAACGGAGATATCATAGATATCTGGCAGTTTAACAAATATTTCTGGCCCAAATCGCATGCAGCAATCATCAAAGAAATTATTTCTCTGTTATCATCCGGAACAAAGGTTATCTACATTACAGGAAATCATGATGAAATGATGCGCCGTTATTCTGGGTTAAAGTTGGGGAAGTTCGAAATACTCGACAAACTGGTCATGCCACTGAGCAATGGTGAAAGAGCCTGGATTTTTCACGGTGATGTGTTCGATGTGATGATGGAGCATTCCAAATTTTTGACTCGTCTGGGAGCCTACGGTTATGAGATACTGATTCTCATCAACAGTCTTGTAAACAGAATCACTAAGCTGTTGGGGAGGAGCCCGGTTTCTTTAGCATCTAAAGTAAAGGGAAGCGTAAAATCTGCTGTAAAATACCTCAATAAATTTGAAAATCTTGTAGCAGAAATCGGCTCCAGAAAAGGCTATGATTATGTTGTCTGCGGTCACATACACAAACCGGAAAAAAGAAAATATACTACAGAATATGGTGAAATTACCTATCTGAATTCAGGTGACTGGATCGAAAACCTCTCTGCCCTGGAATTCGATGGCCGGGAATGGAAAATTTATCGCTTCAAGGACGATCCTTTCATCACTGAAATCCCTGAAGAAACTCACCTTTCGCCATCTTATCAGCAAATTTTCGACTCACTCAAAAAAGATATTGCAGAAATAAATATCAAAGGTACCGGACTTTCTACCCCATCTTTTTTCTAATTTATCATGAAAATCCTATATGGTATACAGGCCACGGGGAATGGCCATATTACACGGGCAACCGAAATTATCCCATTATTACAGAAAAAAGCCCAGGTTGACGTGTTGATGAGCGGCATGCAGAATTCTGTCTCATTTCCCTACCCAGTGAAATACAGACATTATGGTCTAAGTTTTGTCTCGGGAAAATCAGGAGGAATAGATTATCTGATGACCTACCATAAAACAAAAACGCTGCGTTTCCTGAACGATTTGCTCAAATTACCTCTGGAAGACTATGATATAATCATTCAGGATTTTGAACCAATAATTGCCTGGGCCGGAAAGCTAAGAGGAAAGGCAGTCATTGCTTTGAGTCATCAGAGCGCTGTTATTAATGATTCTGCCCCGCAACCTGAGCTCTTTGACCCACTGGGAAAACAAATCCTAAAGAATTACGCACCCTCAAAAATAGAATACGGGTTTCATTTTCAACCTTATAATGAGAGCATTTTTACTCCGGTAATAAGAAAATCTGTACGCAACATAAAGCCCGTCAATAAAGGTCATTACACGGTTTACCTGCCTTCTTATCAGGATTCGGCTTTGATTTCTTATCTTTCTGATTATAAAAAGATTCGGTGGCATGTATTTAGCAGAAATGCAAAAAATAAATATCAGCATGAAAATGTTTCAATTTTTCCGACACAACAGGAAACATTTTTGCAAAGTATGTCCACATCAGAAGGGGTTTTATGCGGAGCAGGTTTTGAAACTCCGGCAGAAGCTCTTTTCCTGAAAAAGAAACTGATGGTCATTCCTATGAAAATGCAATACGAACAACAATGTAATGCCACCGCCCTGTATCAAATGGGAGTAGACGTCATCAAATCTCTGACGAAAGAAAACCAAAACGATCTTAATAATTGGCTTGAAAAAGACGAAAAAACAGAAGTTAGGTTCCCAGACCAAACGGAACACATTTTATTACAAATCATTGAAAAACATTCATAATAATTCTTGATGCAGATTTAACTTATGTTTACAATCCTTTCGCTTTGTCAATCTAAAATTAGGTTACATTTGTTCTTTAAAAACCGTATTGAGATGAAAAAACTATTAGCATTTTCCGCTATGGCGGTATTTTTCTTGGCTGCCTGTTCAAGTTCGGGACATGAGTTAATCGGGACCTGGAAAGTTAGTAAGGTGGAAACACATTTTAAAGATACCAACCTACCCAAGGCGATAATTACACACATTAAAGATGAACAACAGCAACTGAGTTTTAAATTTATAAACGACTCATTAATGGTGCTGATTCTGGATAAAAATACTCATGAGGCAAAATGGAATATCGATTCTAAAACAAAGGTGATCAAATATTATTTTGACGACCAGAAAGGTTCTGTAAATACACTGGGAACTTTAGAAGGTAATGAAATCGTAACCGAGTCCAATACCCCATTAGGAACACTGACTGTTATTTTCACGAAACAATAGGAAACCGCAATTTCTAAACTGCTTACAAAAAATCTTATCGGTGTCCAGATTAAAACCAATAAGACAAGGTGTTTTATATTTTAAAGATTTTTTATCAGATCTTTAATTTCCTGAATTTCTGCTTCAACATTGTAGGAGGGTTTTGTTCTTCCTGCTTTGTCGTACCAGTAATTGGCATTCCATTCATCCCCTTCTTTCCGGTAGAGACATGCTAAAAGCCACGCTGCTTCCGGAGTTTCTGAAAGTTGCAGAACAAGGTGCGCTTCTTCGTAATTTTCTTCCTCTATCAGATCGATGGCTTCTAATAATTCATCTTTGCCTATCATCTTATTTAAGGATTTATAACCACTAACTATTTTCCGTCCGTGAAATTATGCAAAAGATCAATAAAATCCAATTTTTGAACCGGTTTATATTCTGAAGAGCTCAGAAAGAAACGGAAATACAAAGCTTATTGAACCAACAGGTTACAGCCCCTGATGTCACTGTTATCAAAACGACCCAGCACTTCGAAATCTGTGGAGGAAGATTTTTTTCCTAAATCTTGCGTGGAAATGAATGAA
Organism: Bacteroidales bacterium; assembly: GCA_014860665.1. Lineage (GTDB taxonomy): Bacteria > Bacteroidota > Bacteroidia > Bacteroidales > F082 > Sulfidibacterium. The sequence goes on from JACZJI010000087.1 coordinate 3,284, forward strand.
CAGGAGTAAATATTGGCCAGATCAATCACGTCAATACCACCTGCTTTTCCCTCCGCCAAGATGGTAAGAGGATCATTAACGTCGCGTATCAAAACCTGCATCCAGGGTGGCATTTTAAAGGAGCCTTCTCCACGAGAATACGCTTGTGAAAGTAATTCTGTCATACCATATTCAGAAAATACCTGATCTACCCCAAATGCGGATTTTAACTGTGTATGAAGTTCTTCACGAACCATCTCTTTACGGTTTCCTTTCATACCGCCTGTTTCCATCAGTATAAGCTCCGGAAAATGAACAGGATATTGTTCTGCCAAATCCAATAAAGCATAAGTAACACCCAGCAACAGTACTTTTTTATTTTCTTTCTGTAATTCTGACAGAACCTTTGCTAGCTTTTCATAATCATGCAAATAAAAACCACCTCTTAAGTCACCACTCCACTCAATCAGTTTTTTTGCCATGTGAACCAGTGAAGAGCCTTCTCGTTCAAGATAGGAAGGAAGCAAAGCCAGAAAAACATAATCTTCCGGTTCACCAAAAAATACCCTGAAACCATCCAACACACTTTTTTCATAAAGTTCCAGGCTCTTCACAAAATGCTTGCTTGTCTGCATTCCGGTTGTTCCACTACTGGTAAAGATGGTTTCTTCCTGAAAATCTCCTGACACAACCCGATGGCTTTTGAAAAATTCTATGGGTAAAAACGGAATCTTTTCAATCTGGTCTACCACAGCAGGGTTCACATTCAATGCATTCACAAACTGCTGATAGACTCTGTTGTTCTGATATTGAAATTGAAAAATTTCCAGCGCCAGCGAAGTGAAATCAACGTGGTTTCTGATTTGAAATATTTTCTCAGCTGCAAATTTTACGTTCGTCATAAGGCATCTTCGACCTGTTTAAAAATTCGCTACAAAAATACGTCCCTTGTTCGATTTATTGACAAGGAATCTTTTAAATGCTTAATTTTAGAATTTACTACCGGACTTGTAATGTCAGAGTAAAAGCTGAAATTTGTTTGCGTTCTTTAAATAGTAAAGATTAACAATAGCCGGATTTTATAATATAGTTATGGACTATAAAGATTATTATCAAATACTGGGTGTCAATAAGAAAGCCTCTTCCGAAGAGATTAAAAAAGCTTACCGGAAACTTGCAAGAAAGTACCATCCCGATGTAAACCCCAACGACAAAGAAGCTGAAAAGAAGTTCCAGGAAATCAATGAGGCCAATGAAGTATTGAGTGATTCCAAAAAGCGCGAAAAATATGATGCTTATGGTGCAGATTGGGCTAGAGTTTCCGATGAACAACATGCACAATGGAACCAAACGGGAGGTTATCAACAGCAAGCACATGCGCCAGGAAGCGCCGATTTCAACATGGGGGATTTTTCTGATTTCTTCAGTTCCATGTTTGGAGGGGGAGGGTTTTCCACCGCCGATTTTCGCCAAAGCTCCAGGGGACGCTCCATGAAGGGGCAGGATTATACTGCAGAAATGCACATTCCCTTGGAGAAAGCCTATTTGGATACCCAACATGCTTTAAATATGGATGGCAAAAAAATCAGAATTACCATTCCTGCCGGAATCAAAGACGGACAAGTGATAAAGCTGGCAGGCAAAGCCGGTGCCGGAATGCATGGCGGGCCTAACGGGGATTTATATATCACGATTTTTGTAGATCCGGATATCCGGTTTGAGCGAAAAGGCGATGACCTGTATATGGTTCAGCCTGTCGATCTTTATACAGCCTTGCTGGGCGGAGATTCTGTACTGGAAACATTAAGTGGCAAGATCAAAATAAAAGTTAAGGAATCTACTCAAAACGGAACCACTTTAAGACTCAAAAACAAAGGTTTTCCTATTTACAGGAAACCCGGAACTTTTGGCGATCTTTATGTCAGAATAGACATTAAATTGCCTGACCATCTCTCGAAAGAAGAAAGAGATATGATAAAAAAACTAAAAGAAATCAGAAATAAGTAAAGCCATGAATATCATGAAATATGCAATTAAAATTGAGCAGCTGGCTGATTTTTACAATGTCAACACTCAGGTTATTTATGAACTTGCTGAGTTTGGCATCATAAACCTGAAAAGAGAAAGCAAACAGGAGATCATTCTCCACGAAGACCTGGACCGTTGCGAGCGTGCGGTTCGCTTGTATTCAGAACTAGGCGTAAACAAAGAAGGAATTGAAATCATTTTAGAGATGCGGGAGAAAATGGAAAGACTTCAAAAAGAATTAAATCTTGCTCAGCGACGCTTAAACCTTATGATAACGGCAGAAGAAGCTTTCTTTCAAACTGATTTTTTTGAAATTGAATAAAATCTTTGCTAATTGACAAGGGTTTATTAATTTTGCAGCCTCAATTTCGGGGTGTAGCGCAGCCCGGTTAGCGCGCGTCGTTCGGGACGACGAGGCCGGAGGTTCGAATCCTCTCACCCCGACAAAACAAAAAACCCTGCACTTCCGTGCAGGGTTTTTTGTTTATATCCCTTACTTCATCGTTTCCTTGAGAAATATCCTTTCATAGGAATCTGCTCCGAGCAAGGCCATAGTAAAGCTATGATTAAACCGAGGTTTAGCCGAGGTTCCTTCGAAGTTCCTTCGAATAAAAACGAATGAACCCCGGTTTAACTTTGCCTTAAATATTGCCTTACTATATCTTTGCTAAGGGAAGGAAGCAAACTTGACCTTTTAGAAGGAATGAGTACAAAAGATCTATTTTAAATCGAATTCAGGTCATTAATTTTTTACACTGAAAAATATCATCAAATTTTTATTAAAAAGCTGTGAGACTGATTCAAAAATTATATTCCTTTGCGCTCTTAAAATCACAGGATTATAGACCATAAAACATCAATCCAAATTGTATCATTTTCTTGATAAATGACCGACTAAATTTTATCTTTTTTCCATGGTTATACAAACGCCCAATTTATTAGCAGACTTCACCTAAGTCACCTTGACCTTAAAATTTTCCATTCAACCTAACCAACTCCGATTTTGCGATGGACCTCTTATTTTTTAAAATTACAATCGTCCTGATCGTTGCGCTCTTTGTTTTACCTCAAAGGATACAATATTTCTGGAGTCTGCTTTTGCATACGGCAATTCTGGGAATCACCAGTTTCTGGGCCATTGAAAGTTTATTCTTTTATTCAGGAAGTTTAATCCTGCCTTTTTTCCCCTTTTGGGGAAACACGATTTCTCTGGTCATAGATCCGCTTTCGGCCTTTTTTCTCCTGGTGGTGAACTTTACTGCTTTCATGGGTATCCTTTATGCAAAAGGTTATCTTAAGCCCTATTATGAAACAAAAAACCGGTCTGAAACTGCATTTCATTTTTTTAATTTCCTGGGATTGCATCTCTCCATGTTGCTGGTAGTCATGCTGCGCGATGCAGTGGCTTTTTTGATTGCTTGGGAACTCATGTCAATATCTTCATTCTTTCTGGTAATTTTTGAATCGGAGAAAAAAGAAACACTGAGAACGGGTATCAGATATTTGATCCAAATGCATATTGGAGTCGTATTATTGATGGTAGCCTTTATTTTGGCATTTGTGGGAAGCGGAGCAGCTTTCAGTTTTGATGGCCTTTCAATGTATTTCGCCGCACACAATCCGTTTTGGTTATTTTTGCTTTTTTTCATAGGCTTTGGAATTAAAGCTGGTTTTATTCCGCTTCATTCCTGGTTGCCCCATGCTCATCCTGCAGCACCGTCGCATGTTTCCGGCACAATGAGTGGTGTGATGATTAAAATGGGAATTTACGGAATCCTCCGGGTTTTGACAACTATTCACCACGACCTGTTCGGAATAGGCCTTTTCATTCTCATCATTTCTTTGGTTTCCGGATTAATAGGTATTTCCCTTGCCATAGTGCAACACGATGTAAAAAAAATATTGGCTTACAGCAGCATTGAAAATATTGGCATCATCGGAATTGGTATTGGTTTAGGTGTTATTGGATTGGCCATGAATATCCCTGTGCTGGCTGTTTTAGGCTTCGCAGGTGGTATTCTCCATATTTTGAACCACTCCCTTTTTAAATCGCTGCTTTTTTTCACAGCCGGAAATGTTTACCGGCAAACTCACACGCGAAATATAGAACAGCTGGGCGGTCTTATTAAAAAGATGCCTAAAACTGCTCTATTTTTCTTACTTGGAGCCATGGCAATTAGTGGGTTACCACCTTTTAACGGATTCATTTCTGAGTTCCTGATTTACTCCGGTATGTTTAAATCCTTGCAATCGGGTGGGTTAATGACCGACATTGTGATTCTTTTCAGTTTTTCCGGGTTGGCCATAATCGGAGGTTTGGCGGTTTTTTGCTTTACAAAAGTCTTTAGTATTGTTTTTCTTGGAAATCCGCGTTCTTCAAAAACTGAAAATGCTTCTGAAGTGGAAAATCCCATGCTTATCCCGGATTATCTCATCAGTGCTTTCATTATTTTTATTGGATTTGCACCTGCTTTGTTCATGAAACCTTTAGCGGAAATCGTACACCTTTTTACCGGTAACACTGATTTTATTTTTCAAATAGTTCCAACACTTAATAAAATCAGCCTTTCATCAGGGATATTTATTGCGGTAATCGTTATTTTTTGGATGTTACGAAACTGGCAACAAAAAAGACAAAAGGTGGAACAAAGTGCAACATGGGGTTGTGGTTATTCAGGAGCCAATCCTGCAATTCATCAATATACTGCCACTTCTTATGCAGAAAATTTCAGACAATTATCTGCGAAAATTGTCAATGTCAAAAAGGATTTTGAGCTTTTTGAAGAAACAGAAATTTTTCCAGGTGAAAGAACATTTGAAACGCGTTCGAGTGATATTTTTGAAGATCAAATCATTACCAAGCCTTCAGGTAAACTTCTTTCCTTATTCGAGAAAATCGCCGTTCTCCAAACCGGAAAGATTCAACATTATCTGCTTTATGCTCTTGTCTTTTTATTGGCAATATCGGTTTTTGCACTCTTAAACTGGATTTAAAATGATAAGCATATTATTAATTGCCATAGCTGCTCTGTTTTTTACAGGAATCATCAATAAAGTAAAAGCCAAAATAGGCGGCAGGAAAATGCCCTCTGTTTTTCAGCCAGTTTATGATTTAATCCGGTTATTCAAAAAGGGTGCTGTTTATAGCAATACCACCAGCATTATTTTTAAGATAGCACCGTCAGTTTATTTAGCGAGTGTCTTTACTGCAATGCTATTTATTCCCATCGGGAATCTTCATAGTCTGCTCTCTTTTCATGGCGATTTTGTATTTTTTACCTACCTGCTCGGGATTGGAAAATTTATGATGATTATTGCTGCCATGGATACAGGCAGCGGATTTGAAGGCATGGGCGCCAATAGGGAAGCTTTGTATTCGTTGTTGGTTGAACCAGCTTTTTTTATTCTGGCAGGTTCGGTAGCACTTTTCACCAACAATATTTCCTTTCAGGAATTATTTCTCCATTTGCACATGAGCAGTAATTTGTCTATTATCATTGGAATTGCCGCCATTTATGTACTCATGTATATTGCCATAGTAGAAAACTCAAGATTGCCGGTTGACGATCCAAAAACACACCTGGAACTGACCATGGTCCATGAAGTAATGGTTTTGGACAACAGCGGGTTTGATTTAGCATTGATCCACCTGGCCTCCTGGTTTAAATTTTCCATTTATGGTGCTATTATTTCAAATTTTCTGATCCAAGTACAGTGGCCAGTTTACGTTCAAATTTTGTCCTTCTTCTTTATACAGGCTGTATTTGCTTTTACAATCGGTATTCTGGAATCGTTCCGGGCCAGGAATAAAATGGAGAAAAATCCCCAGTGGATTATTATGCTTTCGGCCATTGCTATTGTTGTCTTTTTAACCGCATTGATCATCACAAACAAAATTATACTGCATTAAAATGACAGATTTATTCATCACCTTTTATGCAATTACCCTCATCTATTTTGCCCTCTCTGAACGGGTAAAAAAATTCATTTGGTTGCTGGCTATCCAGGGATTGATTTTATTTGGTGTGGTTTTTTTCAGTTTACATAAAATTGAATTGTTCGATTTCATTTTTATTCTTGTGGAGACTTTGCTGGTTAAATCTATCGTGGTTCCCTGGTTCTTAGATGAAGTTAGAAAACGTAATCATTTAAAACGAGAACACCAACCCTATATTCCTGTATTTTATTCCATTATCATTGTAGTGATCAGCTTGATAGTAAGTTTTATGCTGAGCGACTATCTGCATAACGACCAAATGCACACTCAGTATTTCACGGTTGCTTTTGCATCGATCATCTTCGGAATCTATTTTATCATCATCCATAAAAATATCTTTTCACATGTGGTCGGTTACCTCATTATTGAAAACGGGATTTTCCTGCTTTCGCTGGCAGTGGGTAGTGCCATGCCTTTAATGGTAAACCTGGCGGTTTTGCTGGATGTCTTTATGGGAGTTTTGGTACTTGGGATTTTTATTAACCGGGTAGGGAACACTTTTAAAAGTGTGGAAGCCGGCAATTTATCCAAATTAAAAGATTAGTAAAATGGTTCTTCTATTCATTATAGCATCCCTATTCTTCAGTCTTTCCATTTTCCTTTTCAGGAACAAAATCCTGACCCGCATTTTATCGGCAGCATATTTAATCCTGCTTGTCGCGTTAAGTATTTATGCTTATTTCCATGTAAATCAATATGATTCTGTCTATTATAAATTTGATTCCCTGGGAATTTTACTGTCTTTTGTACTGTGTCTTTTAAGCATTCCGGCATTTTATCACAGCTATTTGTATTTAAAAAGGCACCAATCTTCCGAAAAGGACAAAGCAGTTTACTACGCTACTTTGATCATGTTTATTACCGCCATGACGAGCGCTTATTTTGCAGAAAACATTCCCCTGCTTTGGGTCAGTATCGAAGCAACTTCATTATTTGTTACGTTTTTGGTTTTTCACGATCATACGAAAAACGCACTGGAAGCAGCGTGGAAGTATCTGTTTGTTTCTTCTGTGGGACTGGCCGTTGCCTTTGGCGGGATTCTTTTTTTAAGTATTATCGCAAACCAAAGCGGCCTTACGAGTTTAAGTTTTGATAAGCTGCTATTGGTGGCCAAACATATGGACTTACTTTGGTTAAAAATCTCATTTCTGCTCATTTTCACCGGATTTTCAGTTAAGCTGAGCTTGTTCCCACTATTTGCTGTTGCGATTGACGCAAAAACTATCGCACCTTCACCGGTCAATGCGTTAATGTCAACGGCATTAGTCAATGTTGGATTTGTAGGCATTTTCAGAATTTACATTATCCTTTCTCAAACAGAAGCAAAAGATTGGGCTCAGCACATTTTGCTGATTGCAGGAATTGTATCCATTTTCATCGCGACGATTCAGATTTTCAGAGTAAAACGGTTAAAACGCCTTTATGCTTTTTCATCGATGGAGCACATGGGAATTGTTGCTTTGGGGCTTGCTGCTGGCGGCATCGGCTATTATGCAGCAATACTTCAGCTGATTTTTCATGCACTTGTAAAAGGTGGGTTATTCTTTCAAATCGGGCAAATCCGGCAACATTTTAAATCGCTTTGGCTGAAGGATTCCGGAAATTATTTCAAAATAAATCCTGTTGGTAGTTTTGCCGTTATTTTAGGGTTAATTTCTATTTTGGCGATTCCACCTTCCGGATTGTTCATTAGTGAATTTTTAACTTTTAAAGCTTTGTTTACGGCGGGGCAATACATCGTTGTTATTTTTGCTTTGATACTTTTAACTGTTATCATTTACAATTTCGTGCACTTTTCTTTTCAGTTATTGTATAACAAAATTCCTGATGAACTAGTTAATCAAAATATAAAGATCAATCCCTACGAGGCAATTTCTTCCTTTGCCCTTTTTGCACTGGTCATATTTTTGGGATTCAACCCGCCCTTTTTCTTCACCGACTTAATTCATCAGGCCCTGACTGTTCTAAACTAATCCGTTATGCAAACAGACAACATCCTCAGAATTAAAAACAACAGCTCGGTTGATTTATCGGAAATCATCATTTTGAGCTATGAAGCATTTTCGGAAGCCGCAATTCAGTTGTTGAAAGAAGAACAAAATCACTGCGTTTCATACTTTGCCTATCGGAAAGAAAACGACTTGCAATTTTTAATGGCTGTCGCCGATGATAATCACCATGATATAGCCATTATATCACACCTATTAAAAGATGGTGAAACACAGGCTTTGGAGTCGCTGACCCCAGCCATTTTTGCCCTGCACATTTTTGAAAGGGAAATTCACGAAAACTTCGGCGTTGACTTTATAAATCATCCCTGGCTAAAACCGGTGCGGTTTTCCCACGACCGTTTCAACCAAAATTCAACCATCAACAACTATCCTTTTTATTCCATAAAAAGCCATGAGCTTCATGAAGTAGGGGTCGGCCCCATCCATGCCGGAGTGATTGAACCCGGCCACTTCCGTTTTACTTGCAATGGTGAAAATGTGTTGCACCTGGAAATTCAGCTGGGGTGGCAACACCGCGGAGTAGAACCTTTATTCCTGAAAAAGAACAATCTGCAGCGCAACCTTTTAGCTGAAAACATAGCCGGAGATACGGTTATCGGGCACACCTGGACGTTTGCACAAACCATGGAGACTTTGGCAGGAATTACTGTAACAGAGCAAACACAGATGGAAAGAGCTCTGGCTTTGGAACTGGAAAGAATGGCCATTCATACGGGCGATATTGGTGCCTTATGTGTGGATGCAGCCTACCATTTAGGAGCTCAGGTTTTTGGTATCCTGAGAACGGCCATTATCAATTTTACCCAATCCTGGTGCGGTAATCGTTTTGGAAAAAGTTTAATACGACTGGGAGGCACATATTTCCCTTTTACAGAAGAATTAAAACAGGACTTGCTGCAGATTTTAGCCAGGTATGAGAAACAATTTTTGGAAATGTCTCATCTGACTTATCGCTTACCCAGTGTCCAAAATCGTTTTGATTTTGTAGGAAACATTACTACTCAACAAGCACGATTGTTAGGAACTGTAGGATTATCGGCTCGCATGTCTCAGGTTGTTAGAGATATTAGGGTCTCACATCCGGCTTATGCGTATCAGAGATTTCCTTATGAAACCATGGTGGCTGAAAAAGGAGATGTTTTCGCCCGGTTTTTATTGAAACGAAAAGAAATCAAACGCTCCATCGCCTGGATAAGAAATTTGATGGAACACTTCAGTTTTGATGCTTCTCAAACTAAGAAACCCGTTTACAATTTAAGATTGAAACCCAACCATTTTGCCCTTTCTTTAACCGAAGGCTGGAGGGGTGAAATATGCCATTGTGCCTTGACAGACCAAAACGGTGCGCTGAAACATTACAAAATTAAAGACCCGTCTATGCACAACTGGAAATCTTTGGAGCTTTCACTGCGAAATCTGGAAATTTCAGACTTCCCCATCAATAATAAAAGTTATAATCTCAGTTATTGCGGCCACGACTTGTAAAAGCTAACTTATGATTGAAGAAATAAAAATACTCATCCATAACGGCAGACAGTACATTCCCGATTTGAGGAATGCAAAACTGAAATCGCCTTTCCGCGGTCGTCCTGAAATAAGTACTGCCAAATTAGATGAACAAGCCCTTGCCGCAGTTTGTCCCTTAGGGGCAATATACTTAAATCCGGTCCGCCTAGATATGGGGAAATGTGCTTTTTGCGGAGAGTGTGCTTTTGCCTTTCCCGAAAAAATCAAATTTACAACTGACTTTCGGATTTCATCAAACAAGAGGGAAGACCTGATTGTGAAAGAAGGAGATTCTCATGAAATCCGGGTTGACGAAAGCAGCATCCGGCCCGAAATAAAAAAGATATTTTCAAAGTCACTAAAGCTGAGACAGGTTTCTGCCGGAGGAGACAATTCCTGCGAAACGGAACTGGGAGCCTGCGGCAACGCCAATTTTGACATGGGACGTTTCGGAATAGAATTTACAGCATCACCCCGACATGCCGACGGCATTGTGGTGACAGGACCCATCAGTGAAAACATGGCCGAACCGTTACAAATTGCCTGGGAAGCCATTCCTGAACCCAAGATCTTTGTGCTTTGCGGAGTGGATGCTATCAGCGGTGGAATTTTTGCCGATAGTCCAGCTATCAACAGAAGCTTCCTTGAAAAAGTTCATGTGGATTTATTCATCCCCGGAAATCCCTCACATCCATTGACGATCATCAATGGACTGCTGGACTTAACAAGAAGTAAGTAATCCTGATGCTAAGCGATTTCGAAACTTTTTGGGACCGGCCATCCTTACTCCATCAGCACCTGAACCTTGGGAACCACATCTTCCTCTACACGGATGTTAAAACTTTTGGTAATCGTCTGACCGTTTAGGAATTGCATTCCGGCAACATAGTTGCGCATGAAATGCTCGTAAGGGTCTTCTTTCGGATCTTTTGGCGGAGGACATTTTTTGACTGAAATCGGAACCTTTATTCTGATTGGTTCCGCATATACTTTCCCGTTGGTTGACGACAATCCTCTACCGGTAGCATTTATAAAACGAAAATGTGCAAAAGCGTTTTTTTCATTTCTGATTAAATTCGGAACAGCCACAGGAAAGACCCTTATCATATCTCCACCCACATTGGTTAGTGTAACTGTAATTCGGTAAAAATCTTCTCCTTTCTTTTCTTTACGTTTCATGGTCAGGTAACTTGCATCAATCCCATTGATGTTTGTTGTTTTTCCTTCCTGTAATTCAACATAGCCCTGGGCATTTGAAATTCCGGTACCAAAAACCAGAAATATAAAAAGATAGGAAATAAAGAATTTTTTCATATCCAATACTGTTTGATGTTTATTATTAAATTAACCACAAATAGGAATTGCCAACTTATAACTGATTAATAGCAATTTCGAACAAATTTAAACGCTTTTTTTACAAATCAAAGTGATAAACGGGCTGACACGTTTCCCCGAATCATAGAAAAATCACAAAAAGTAAACGGAGAGGCCTACCGACGGAAGAGACAGACGGTTGAAATTTTCTTATCATTAAATTTTTCCGTTTATGATTTTCATCGCATACTACCATGAACAGCGAGAAATCTTATTTTTGTTAGTCTATATAAAAAAGACAAAGAAACTTTTCAAATTATAAACTACCCGATAAAGCTATTTAAAATATGAGAAATCCTAAATTTCTTATTTTCTTTTCAATTATCCTGATACTTTACGCAAGCATCAATTATTACATTCTGCACCGCGGACTTTCCCTATTGGAAAAAGGAAACCCCTGGAGGACATTCCTGACAATCTGCATTGTGATCTTTGCAGTCTCCTTCATTGCCGGTCGGTTTCTTGAAAGAAGAATGATCAACCCGTTTTCGGCCACTGTGGTTTGGGTGGGAGCATTCTGGCTGGCGTTTATGGTCTATATTCTGCTCCAGCTGATTTTGATTGACTTCGTTGGCCTGTTGGATCACTGGTTTCGATTCCTGCCTTCTTTTGTCCATGCGAATCCCGCGACAACAAGAAAAATTCTTGGAATAGCAGTGGTTGCGATCAGCTCTGTAGTAGTGATTGCAGGCCACCTTAACACCTGGTTCCCTAAAATTAAAAATCTGGATATTGCAATCCATAAAAGAGCCGGAAACCTGAAAAGGCTGAACATTGTTGCTTTTTCGGATGTTCACCTGGGTACGTTGATAGAAAAACGGCATCTGGCGGGCATTGTAAAAAAAGTAAATGAGCTAAAACCGGATATTATCCTGATCGCCGGTGACATTATTGATGAAGACATCAACCCGGTCATCCACAGCAATGTGGGAGAAACGCTCAAACAGCTGCAGGCAAAATACGGCGTTTATGCCGTGACCGGAAACCATGAATATATCGGTGGTGCGGCAAAAGCAAAACAATATCTTACGAACCACGGAATTCAGTTACTCAACGACACTGCCGTGCTAATTGACCATAGCTTTTATGTGGCGGGACGAGAAGATCTCATGAAGAACCAATCGGGACATAAAAGGAAACTGCTGGTTGAAATCACGGAAAATCTTCAAAAAGAACTTCCTTTAATTTTGATGGATCATCAACCATTCCGCCTGGAGCAGGCGGCTGAAAACGGTGTCGATCTGCAGCTTTCCGGACATACACATCACGGACAGTTGTGGCCCTTCAACTACATCACCAATCTGGTTTATGAAAAAAGCTGGGGCTATCTCGAAAAAGGGAACACACATTATTATGTCTCCTGCGGCGTCGGCGGCTGGGGACCACCCATCCGGACTGTTAGCCGGCCCGAAATCTTAAACATCAATCTTCATTTTGACTAAAATTTATAATCATGGAATCACAAGATAAACTCTTCATACTCTGGACCAGCGGAGAAAAACTCACTTTCGACGAAATGGTCTTTATGTACGCATATAACAGCATGAAACACCAATGGTGGAAAGAAATTACGCTGATCATCTGGGGTGCTGCAACCGATTTGGCAGGAAAAGACACCAGCGTTCAGCACAAATTGAAAAAAATGCATGATGCGGGTATAGAAATCACAGCTTGCAAAGCTTGCGCAGATGATTTAAAATACACGGAAACGCTCGAAAAACTGGGCATCGAAGTAAAATACTGGGGTACACCCCTGACCGAAGTGCTTAAATCAGATGCCAAACTCATCACCATTTAATGACAAAAACACAATGGAAAGTTTACAGAATATTCCTCCTGTTGAATTTTTGACACGTATCAATCATTTGTTCGACAAACAATGGTTTTTGCTGACGTGCGGCGATTTTGAAACACATCATTTCAACACCATGACTATCTCGTGGGGTTCACTGGGCGTCATGTGGAACAAACCTTTTGCCATGGTGGTAGTGCGACCAACACGATATACCTATGGGTTCATGAACCAGTATGATGATTTTACACTGTCAGCTTTTCCGAAACAGTATCATAAAGATCTTTCGCTGCTGGGAAGTATCTCAGGAAGAGACTCCGATAAAATTGCGAAAACGAAATTGCATCCGGCAGCTGCCGAAACTGTCAAATCTCCCTCTTTCGCAGAAGCATCGCTTATCATGGAATGCAAAAAGATTTACTGGGATGATATGAAACCGGAACATTTTCTGAACCCATCCATTTTCAAACATTACAATAATCATGATGAGCACCGCATCTATTTCGGGGAGGTAATGAACATCAGGGGAACTTCAGAATTTCTGTAAGCTCTTTTCTACCGGATATCGAAAACGGATCGGTCTACTTCAGCAAAATCTTTGATGATCTTGTGATTCCACTTGCTGTAATCCCTGTCATCTGATCTCACAATAATGATTTCTCCTGCTTTGACATTTTCAGCAGCTTTGATACCCGGCTCAGAATCTTCAAAAATCAGAACTTCATCGTTCTTGAGTCCCAGTACCTTTAAAGCTTCCTGAAAAATCTGAGGATCGGGTTTGCTCTTGATGGAACCATTACTGTAAATGACCTTCGAGATGTCGAAATAATCCTCCAAACCCAAATACCGGAAGTAGAAGTCAACGTTATGGAAATCGGAGCCAGTTGCAATGGTGAACGGGATATTATTTTCCTTTAGAAATTTAAAAAGGTCCACACTTCCGCTTGCCAACTGTAGTTTTTGCTCCAGGCACAACTCCTGATACATATCTTCCTTTTCGATGCTCAATCTCTTGATCTCATCAGGAGATAATTTCTCAGGATATATCCGATCCAGAATATATTCGTTATTCCTGCCGTGGATGATGTCATCCTTTTCTGCTTCATTTATATTCAATCCGTATTTGTCAAGAAAGATATCCCAGGCCTGGTAATGCAATTCCGTATCCCAGAATAATGTTCCGTTAAAGTCGAAAATAACGCCTTTAATTTTCATTTTTATGAATGATGTTGGGTAAAGTTAAATTGATCTTTATCATTACTTATGAAAAACTCAGTCAATAAATAGCTTTTTTATTGACCTACCCCTGCACCCCTTCCAAAAGGGGATTTAAGGAATTTATTGGCTGATTTTTTCTATCCCACTACAATGTTGACAATGCGTTTGGGAACTACGATGACTTTCCGTATCGTTTTGCCTTCAAGCCAGCGATTGGCTTCTTCAGCGGAAAGCACTGCTTTTTCTATTTCAGCTGCTGACATATCAGCAGGAAGTTCCAGTTTAAACCGCAACTTGCCGTTGAACGACACTGGGTAAGTAAATGTGTCTTCCTGAAGATATTTTTGATCGTATTCCGGATAATCTACATTCACCAGGCCTCCTTTGTGGCCGAGCGATTCCCATAATTCTTCAGCCAGATGCGGCGCATAAGGTTCTATGAGAATTGCCAATGGTTCCAGAATTTCCCGTTTGTGACAATTCAGTTCATTGAGTTCATTCACACAGATCATGAAAGCACTGACGCCCGTATTAAAGGAAAACCTTTCGATATCGTCCTGTATCTTTTTGATGGTTTTGTGAATGACTTTTTGCTCGGCTTCAATAGCAGGTTCATCTGTTACGCTGAGTTGATCATTTTCATCAAAATAAAGGCGCCACAGCTTGCGCAGAAACCGGTAAACACCTTCAATTCCGTTGATATCCCAGGGTTTGTCCTGATCAATCGGGCCAAGGAACATTTCATACAAACGTAAGGTATCGGCACCATATTTCTCAATCAGATCATCCGGGTTCTGAACGTTGTGTTTTGATTTTGACATCTTTTCCACTTCGTAACCGCAGTGGTATTTCCCGTCTTCCAAAATAAATTCAGCATCCTTGAATTCGGGGCGCCATTTCTTAAAGGCTTCGGTATCCAACACATCATTGCTAACCATTTCGATGTCTACATGCAATGCCTGTGTGTTGTATTCTTTCCGCAGGTTGTACGACACGAATTTGTTGGTGCCTGTAATCCTGTAAACAAAATTGGAACGTCCCTGAATTTTTCCCTGATTGATGAGCTTCTTAAACGGTTCGTCTTCGCATGCAAGGCCATTATCATAAAGGAATTTATTCCAAACGCGCGAATAAATCAGGTGTCCGGCAGCGTGTTCATCGCCACCGATGTATAAGTCCACATTGCGCCAGTATTGATTGGCATCTTTTGAGAAATATTCATTGTCGTTGTGGGGGTCCATATAGCGCAGATAGTATCCGCTGGAGCCTGCAAAACCGGGCATTGTATTTGTTTCGAGCGGATACCCATCTTTGGTAACCCAATTTTTAGCCCTTGCTACGGGTGGCTCTCCGGTTTCCGTGGGCAGGTATTTGTCTACTTCGGGCAATCTCAGCGGAAGCTCATCTTCCGGTAAAGGATAAGGCATGCCGTTTTTGTAATAGATGGGAAACGGTTCTCCCCAGTAGCGCTGACGACTGAAAATGGCATCGCGTAAGCGGAAATTAATCTTTCCCGTTCCGATGCCCATTTCTTCAAGACGAACAATGGCAGTATGAATAGCTTCTTTAACCTGCAGTCCGTTTAAAAAACCGGACTGAATCATCACTCCTTCTTTGGCATCATAGGAATCTTCCCAGGAATCTGTATCGGCAGGTTCGGCACCTTCCTGGCTTACTACCTGCAAAATGGGAAGTTTGAAATGACGTGCAAATGCAAAATCGCGGCTGTCGTGGCCGGGAACTGCCATGATTGCTCCTGTTCCGTATCCTGCCAACACGTAATCGGCAATCCAGACCGGGATTTTATTTCCCGTAAGGGGATTTACCGCATAAGCGCCCGTGAATTCACCGGTAACTCTTTTCACTTCGGTCATGCGCTCGCGTTCCGAGCGGTTTTTAGCCCACTGAACGTAGGCATCCACCTTATCTTTGTGTTCGGGAGTGGTGATCTTGCTAACCCATTCGTGTTCGGGAGCCAGCACCATAAAGGTAGCGCCAAACAAAGTATCAGGACGGGTGGTAAAGACTTCAATGCCTTCGGAGAGTTCTTTATCATCTGCGTGACCATCGAGCTTGAACCACACAGAAGCCCCTTCGCTGCGGCCAATCCAGTTGCGCTGCATTTCTTTCAGCGAATCCGGCCAGTCCACGGTTTCCAGTCCGTCGAGCAAGCGTTGAGCATAGGCGGTGATGCGCAGCGACCATTGTTTCATAAGTTTTCTTTCCACGGGATAACCGCCGCGTTCAGAAAGGCCTTCTTTCACTTCATCGTTGGCCAATACGGTTCCCAGGGCGGGACACCAGTTGACCAGCGTTTCCGAAAGATAAGCCAGGCGGTAATGCATCAGCATTTCCTGCTGCTCAATTTCCGTCATCTGTTTCCATTGGGCGGCATCGAAAGCCGGCGTTTCATCACACACGGCATGGACATCGCCATTTCCGGAAGTTTCAAATTTCTCGATCAGGCCGGTAATCAATTCTGCTTTGTCTGCATCCCGGTTGTACCACGAATTGAAAAGCTGAATGAACGTCCACTGCGTCCATTTGTAATAATCCGGGTCGGAGGTACGCACTTCGCGGTCCCAGTCGAATGAAAAGCCGATCTGGTCGAGTTGCTTGCGGTACCGTTTAATATTTTTTTCGGTAGTGATCTCAGGATGGGTTCCGGTTTGAATGGCATACTGTTCTGCCGGCAGGCCGTAAGCATCGTAACCCATGGGATGCAATACATTGAAACCCTGATGCCGTTTGTAACGCGCATAGATATCGGAAGCGATGTACCCCAACGGATGCCCTACGTGCAACCCTGCTCCCGAAGGATAAGGGAACATATCCAGCACATAGAATTTTGGTTTGTTGGAATGGTTTTCTGCTTTAAAACTCTTGTGTTCGCTCCAGTATTTCTGCCACTTTTTTTCGATTTCGCGATGATTGTATGCCATACTTTTTCTCCGTATATTTTCTCAACACCTGGTTCTCAAAGAAAAACCGGGGTTCTTTATTAAAAATTCAAGCTGCGAAATTAGTAAAAGAAAATGGAAGTTTGGATGTGAGGATTTTGGATGTTTGAAGCGGGTTGACCCTTCCGTAAGCACGGTTGACCTCTCCGTAAGCACGGTTGACCTTTCCGTAAGCACGGTTGTGCTTTCCGTAATGACGGTCGACCCCTCCGTAAGGAAGGTTGTCCTCTGCGTAAGGGCGGTTGATGTTTCCGTAAGGACAGTTGACCTCTCCGTGAGGACGGTTGGGGTCTCCGTAAGGAGGTTTCTGTGTTCCGTGAGATGTGCGGGGCGTTCCGCAGTGCTCCCTGTTATTCCGGGTTTATCTATTCAATACCTTTTTCTCAAAACAAAGGCTGTTTTCAACTCCGGCATACGGGACGTAATTCGGAATTCGGGTATAACCGTTTTTATGATAAAGTCCAATGGCCTCTGTTTGTTTTTTACCGGTTTCGAGAATGCATTTTTCAAAGCCGAGTTCTGCAGCCCACTTTTCCAATTCCGACAAGACCTGGGTTGCAATTCCCTTTCCACGGCCTTGCGGGGAAGTAAACATCCGCTTGACTTCCATGGTTCCCGGTTCGTATTCTTTGATGGCACCGCAACCCATTGGTTCTTCATTTTCATAGGCTATTACCACGTGTTTTATGAGGTCGAGTTTATTGTATTGGGCATAAAAAGGATGCTCTGCCCCATCTTTTTCTTCCAGATAAGCATCAAGCAACTTCAGGAGTTCTATGAAGTCCTGATTTTCTGAGTTTGTTCTTATGAGTTTTATCATTTCACCTGCATTATTTTTTTCCTACATAAACAAACCCGTTGGAAATATGTCCGTTCATGGTTTTAAACTGAATGGTTTTGTATGTTTCTATGTTTCCGCTATGAAATCCTATTTTAGCTGAGGAGTTATCTCTATCTAAACAAATTCAAGTAATTCTCAAAAACATATAATCTTCCCCGTTGGCTTCCGGTAATTTCCTTTAAAATTTCTGCCTTTTCTAATAATTCTATAATCTTATAAGATGAAGGCAAAGAGATTCCGGCTGTTTTACTAACCTTTTCTGCGTTAATCAACGGCCTTTGGTATAAATAATTCAGAACTTTTTGTGCACTGCTCATCCGGCTTCCAAAATGTTGTGTTTTTTCATCGTTTTGTTTCTGTAATTGCATGATACTATCAAAAGTCGCTATTCCATTTTTGGCAGTTTCAATAATACCTACCAAGAAAAACTTAAACCATTGTGTAATATCATTTTTTTCTCTGGCAATCATCAGATTATCATAATATAATGTTCTGTGTTTTTCCATAAAATCAGAAAGATAAAGTATGGGTTTCTTTAAAATGTGCCTATCAACAAGATAAAGAGGAATCAATAAGCGGCCTACTCTGCCATTACCATCAAGGAATGGGTGAACGGTTTCAAATTGATAATGAACCAGAGCTATTTTCAATAATTCAGGGAAAAAGAACTCATCATTATGAATAAATTTTTCAATATCGCTCATCAACTCAGGAATCGTTGTATGCACGGGAGGAATGAAAAGAGCATCATTGATGGTTGCTCCACCAATCCAATTCTGACTTTTTCGAAATTGTCCTGGTTGTTTTTTCTGACCCCTTACACCTTGTAAGAGCATTTTATGTGTTTCTTTTATCAGTCTTGATGAAAGAGGCAACTTTTCAAGAGCCTGAATTGCCAATTCCATTGCTTTTATATAATTCTGAACTTCTTCCCAATCCTCGCGCTTATCTAATGGGATGTCCTCCCTGTCAAGCAACGCATCATCCATATTCGTTTGTGTTCCTTCGATTTTACTGCTTTGAGTAGCCTCCTTCAAAACGTGCATACTGATAAACAAATCAATATTTGGGATATAATTGGAATACATATCGAGCCTTCCCAATTCCCGGTCTGCCTGACTTAGCAATTGTAGAACCTCCATATTTTCCAGTGCCCATTGCCGGTTAATCAATGTAGGTTGAAAGCTTTTATAGTATCCCTGACTTATATATTGCCCAGAAGTGAACTGTTTCATCTTTCTCAATTTTTTAAACAAAGATAGTTCTTATTTAAGGAAAACGCGATTTTCTTAAATAACGCATCTCTTTATTTAATTTTTTTACGTTTTTTGAAAATAACAAAACACCTTATTTACATTTTACAAGGGATTGAGTAAATCATGCCCGGATTTATACTTTATCAGCACTTTTCTTTCCCACATAAACAAACCCGTTGGAAATATGTCCGTTCATGGTTTTGAACTGAATGGTTTTGTATGTTTCCTTAATGAAATCTTTTGTCATTTGAGATACGCGGCTTTCTTCGTGATGTCGTAAAACAGCGCCTTCCGGTAATTCGAAAACTCCGTAGGTTCCATATTTTTCAACGAACTGATTATATCTTTTTGTGTTCCGTTCATCAGAATTCACCAGAAAATCGTTGATGTAAATAACACCACCCGGTTTTAAGACTCTTTTAATTTCACTGATCAAGGCATCCTGTTTTTCATCTTCTGTGATGCAGGTTAAAACCGCAAAAAGGATGACCATGTCCACCGTGCCGGATTCTCAATCAATTATGTTGTCTTTTGATGTTCTTAAATCCAGAAACGTGAATTCAGACTTCCCGCGTTCGATCATATCCGATGCAAAATCAAAGCCAAGGAGATTCTTATATCCCTGTGCATGCAATTCGTTCAGCGTTCTTCCATAGCCACAGCCATAATCCACAACTAAGGAATCCTTTTTTATGAAATCCGGTATCAGGTTTAAATCAAGTGCTGTTGTAAATTCCTTTGTGGGGGATACTTTGTTCCAGTATTCTTTTTGATTGTTTACCTTCATTGGTTTTATGTTATGCTAATTTGTGCCAGTTTCCTTTCGACCATCTCATGATATGAATTTTTCAGATCATCAGGAACAAAGCTTATGTCTATCATTTCATGCCAAAGGGGGATGGTTTTCATAAACTTATTGAAGATATTTTCCATAGCCTTGTCATCAATACCTGCCCTTTTCATGGCAGTTTCAAAATCCTTTCGGGTTATTTTTTTCTTTTTCCCGTTAAGGGTTAAAGCCAGTTCTTCATCATCGCCTTCCACAACCAACGCTGAGGCAATCAGGTCGTAAGCAGGGCTCAGGTTATATTGGCGCTGCTTATTTTTGAGCAGGGAAAAATTTTTCAGGTGCATGTCGTTATTTCCGGTCAGGAAGCTGAATACCACCAGCTCGTAAAAATTGATTGCATCAAATACAGGATTTGTTGAATATTTCAGAATGGCTTTGGCGATCTGCTCGTAAGAGCCGTTGTATTTGTGCTCGGTAAGCCTTTCCGTCAACTGGCACATGTCTTCCATGTGGAATTTTTCACTTCGATAACGGTCAGCACGCTTTGTAATATATACCAACTGGCCAGATTTTAATTTCATGAGGGAATGTTCCATTGTCTTAATCCTTGAGATCTGTGCCAGATGCATGGTCAAATCTTCAAGTTCAGGAAGGCTCCGGTAAACATTTGTCTGGGGTTTCAGAATATATTCACCCCACAAACCAACGATCGTAAATCGTTCCGGCCGCTGTGAATTTTTCATTTTTTGGATTCCGAGAGAAAGCTTGGGTTGCACACCGGTCACTGTTTTGTGACTTTTTATTACCTGTTCCGCCAGTTTTAGCATTTCATCTTCAGTGTAGGGCAACTCCGGCGGTATTGGTTTTCCAAAAAATTTCCTGCTGCATGCAGGATGAAACCCTTCCTTGCCAGCATCAGACTTCAGGTCTTCAGTGGATATTTCCTTATAACAATACAGACAATTATTCTTTTTCATTCCTCCTCTTTTTCGAAAGGTTCAACAGAAACAGCACCGATACAATCGCTGCATGTTGCCAGCAACAAGCTCATTCTGTCCCGGGTATTGATCTTCCAGTTTTTTTCAGCAATCTCCAAAAGCCAACCCTCCGGAATCAATCCGTCAAAAAAAGGAAACAAAACATCACTGTGAAAGGGCTTTTGTGTGATCGGGAGCGTCAGGCTTACCGGCTCAGCATCCTCCTTATGAAGATAATCATCCTCATAGGTAAAATGATATCCGGTTTCATCTTCAACAAGCGTTCCTGCCAGCTGATTGTACATAAAAATCTTAGCTTTCTTCATGGATTAGATTGTTTCTGTCAGTTTCTACCGGTCCAAGTTCATAACCAAATAACTTTAAAACCTGGTTTACCTTATCCATTTGCAATGTGGTTTTGCCTCTTTCAAGTTCCCGGACAAAACGAAGACCAACCCCAGCCTTAGAAGAAAGTTCTTCCTGGGTCAATCCCAACGATTTTCTTTTTTCTTTAACAAATTGACTTAATATGAAACTCATTTTAATAAATTATACCTTTACGGGTACAAATATAATACAATATTCTTATTTTATACCTTTACGGGTATAATTTAGTTCTAACGATATGTTATCGTCCCTTACGGGTACAAAAAAAGCCCGGGAAGATTTCCGGGCTTCAGATATTTTATTGAGAATTTACTCCGTTTTTAATTCTCCCTCCAGTCGAAATCGACAGCGGGTTTGTTTCCCATGATGTCATCAATCCGGCTTAATACTTCCGGGGTCAGTTTAGGAACCACTTCCAGCGCTTTCATGTTTTCTTCTATTTGTTCCGGTTTGGAGGCGCCGGTAATGACGGTGCTTACATTGGGGTTTGTCAGACACCAGGCAAGGGAAAGCTGCGGTAATGTGGCTTCCATTTCATCTGCCAGGTCGCGCAGTTCAATGGTTTGTTTAATCCTGGCTTCCGTCGTTTCACGTTCGATACGTTTTTTGAGCCAGCCCATTTCTTTCAGATCCAGGCGGCTGCCTTTGGGAATTCCACTAATGTATTTGCCACTCAGCAATCCGCTGGCCAGCGGGCTCCAGATGGTGGTTCCAAGACCGAATTCTTCGTACAGTTTTGCATATTCCTTTTCCACCTTATTTCTGGTAAACAGATTGTACTGCGGTTGTTCCATCAATGGCGGAATCAGATGATTTTTTTCGGCTATGCGGTGTGCTTCGCGGATCTGCTCGGCACTCCATTCGCTGGTGCCCCAGTAAAATGCTTTTCCCTGGTGGATCACCTGGTTCATGGCCCAAACCGTTTCTTCGATGGGCGTGTAAATATCAGGGCGGTGGCAGAAAATTAAATCCACATATTCCAACTGAAGCCTTTTCAGTGCTGCATTAGTTCCCTCGATAACATGTTTAAAAGACAATCCTCGGTCGTTAACGCCGGGGCCTCCCCAGAATATTTTGGTAGAAACCACAAAATCGGAGCGTTTCCAACCTTCGCGTTTAAAGACTTTTCCCATAATGATTTCGGCATTCCCTTCTGCGTAAGCTTCGGCATTGTCGAAGAAATTTATACCGTGATCGAAAGCTTTGGTCATTAACTGATAGGCCATATCTTCGTCGGCCTGGTTATAAAAAGTAACCCAGGCACCGTATGAAAGTGCCGATACCTTGAGCCCCGATTTCCCTAAAAATCTATATTCCATGATTTGAAAATTTTTGTTGTGAAAATTGAACTTCAAAGATAAGTGATTCTTATACTCACCACCAATCGGCAATTCTTAATTTCCATTGTGATCCTTTTTGTCCTCTGAGGACTTTTGAGTGACAGCCATGATTAAGTTACTAATGTTTCGCGCTAACCACTCATTCATTAATAATGAACCTGATGAAAAGAATAAGAATATTATAGATTAATAGTTTTTAGTGATTTGTAATATCCACAAATCATCTGAATAGCTCTGGGAAACTCTGTGGCTGCTTTGTGTAGCTCTGTGTAATAGCTATTGCACAAAGAGCCACAAAGAAGGCACAAAGTTACACTGAGAAAACCCCCTTTTCTCTACTTTTGTCCTAACAATGGAAAAAATAAAGCACTATACCATTCCCGTTTTTGTTCCCGAGCTGGCCTGCCCGTTCCAGTGTGCTTTTTGTAACCAGGAGAAAATTTCCGGGCATCAGAATATTCCCACGGAAAAAGAAATTACCGATTCTTTTGATGCGTATCTCCGCTCTTTTAGAGAAACCAACCGGCATGTGGAAGTGGGTTTTTTCGGCGGAACTTTTACCGGTATTCCGCTGGCGGAACAGGAAAATTACCTGCGTTTGGTACAGCCCTATCTTGATGCCGGGACAATCCACGGCATCCGGCTTTCCACCCGGCCGGATTACATCAACAGTGCAGTGCTTTCAATATTGAAACAATACCGGGTAACGACCATTGAACTGGGCGCACAGTCATTGGATGATGAAGTGTTGAAAGCTTCCTATCGGGGACACACGGCCAGGCAGGTTGAGCAGGCTTCCGAAATGATCCGGGATGCCGGTTTCGATCTGGGATTGCAAATGATGATCGGTTTGCCGGAGGACACATTGGAAAAATCCCTGGCCACAGCCCAAAAGATCATTGAACTGGGGGCATCCAACACAAGGATTTATCCCGCATTGGTCATTCGCGATACGGCCATGCACCAGTGGTTCAGGCAGGGAAAATACAAACCATTGTCGCTGGAAGAAGCCGTGGAGTGGTCCAGGCCTTTGCTTTTGATGTTTGAAAAAGCCAGGGTAAACGTCATCCGCATGGGATTGCATCCTTCGGAAAGTCTGCTGGATCATACTGATCTGGTGGCAGGGCCTTTTCATCCCTCGTTCCGCGAGCTGGTGCTGACACAAATCTGGAAGGAGTTGTTCATTCCGCTTTTAAGGGAAAACAAAGGCAAAAAAGTTGAAATCCAAGTCCCCGCAGCCGAACTCAATGCTGCCATTGGACACCATTCGGAAAATAAAAAGATTTTACTGCGGCATTTTCATGAGGTGAAATTTGTCCCCGTTGAGAAACTTAAAAACAGAAATTTCAGGCTTACCATACTTCCGGATCAGGAATGATCTTGAATGGCACGCCCGAAAAGCGCGCCAGTGAAATAATTAAAGCCTTTGATTTGGTTGTACAAAAATTATTTTTTCTTGTTTTTCTTGTTTTTCTTGTTTTTCTTGTGTAGTACAAAACTGAAAAATCCTTTCGACCCGCAACAGATCCCGAGGATTTATTTTTAACAAAAACACAAGAATTATGAAAAAGTCACTCTTTTTATTTTTGCTTTTATGCATCCCTTTCTGGGCAACAGCACAGTGGTCAGTAAGGGCATATGCCGGTGGGGGCTTTGCTTATGAAACCGCTAATGAAGTACTTCAAAATAACTACTCCAAGGTTGAACAGAACCAGCTCCAATATGGAGATTATGGCTATACTTTTCAAGGTGGGATCAACGCCCAGTATTTTATTAGCCGCAAATTTGGATTTGGCACCGGTTTAGGATATCAGTACAGTAAAACTTCCGGATTTATTTCCACACCCCCTCCAGAGGGCACAAACTGGCACTCGGAATCCTTTAAGATTCCTTTCAATTTGTTATGGTCGCCCGGTAAGATGCATCATTCGTTTTTTAATATCGGTCTATCAACCCATTTCAATCTGATGAAGCGCTATGTCGTAAATTATAAAACTAACTATCAATATCCCGTTTTTTCCAGTGTACAGTTGGGCTATACGCACAAGCTCGGAGAACAGTTTCAGTTGGGTATCCAATTTGAGAAAGACCTGGGATGGTACTCAAGAACTGCCTATTATGAAACAAATACAACTTCTATCGATCCTCGTTATTTTACCTCTCTCCAGATAATTTTCAGCTACAGGTTGTTTGGAAAAGACGGGAAGAAAAAATAATCCATACGAAATAATTCTGGCAGGCGCTACATAGAATGCGCCAGTGAAAGACCGGATTTTTAAGGTTATTTCATCAAAAATACATGCACATTTTCGGCAGCAACCCTTCCTGCGCTGATGGCATGGACCACGAGACTGGCGCCCCGTTCCACGTCGCCGGCAGCAAAGATCTTTTCAACGGAAGTTTGCTTTTGTGCATTCACTTTTACGTTGCCACGATTATCATATTCGACACCCAGCGTGTCAAGTAATCCGTTATGAACCGGTTGTGTGAAACCCATGGAGAGTAAAACCAGATCAGCCTGCAGCAATTGCGGTTCTCCTGCTTCATTCATAACCCATTGTCCCGATTCGTTTTTGGACCACGCGACTTCCACCACTTCGGCCTGACTTACCTGACCGTTTTCACCAATCAGCTTTTTGGTCAGCAGGCTCCATTTACGCTCACAACCTTCCAGGTGAGAACTCGAAGTCCGCAATGTATTCGGCCAGTAAGGCCAGGGATTGTTAAACTCTCTTTTTTCAGGCGGTTTGGGAAGAATTTCTATTTGGGTCACACTGGCGGCTTTCTGGCGGATGGAAGTTCCCACGCAGTCGGAACCCGTGTCACCACCGCCAATCACCAGCACATGTTTGCCTTTGGCATAAATGCTTTTTTCTTCGGGGATGGTTTCCCCGGCTATTCTGCGGTTGCTCTGAGTCAGAAAATCCATGGCAAAATGAACGCCGTCCAGGTTGCGGCCTTCCACCGGAAGATCACGCGGCGTTTCAGAGCCCATGGCCAACACAACGGCATCAAATTCCTTCAGCAATTCCTCTTTGGAAATATCCTGTCCAATCTTTACGCTGGTTTTGAAGCTAATTCCTTCTTCACCGAAAATCGCCAGGCGACGGTCGATGACAGTTTTATTGAGTTTAAAATCGGGAATACCATAGCGCAACAATCCACCGATGGCGTCATTTTTTTCGAAGACGGTAACCTCATGTCCGAAATGGTTCAGCAAATCTGCAGCCGACAACCCGGCCGGGCCGGAGCCCACCACAGCCACTTTCTTTCCGCTTCTGACAGCCGGAGGATTGGCTTTCACCCAGCCCTGGGTAAAGGCGTGTTCCACTGTGGCGGCTTCATTTTCGCGAATAGTCACCGGCTCATCATTGATGGACAACACGCACGATTTCTCACACGGTGCCGGGCATATCCTGCCTGTAACTTCCGGAAAACTGTTGGTGGAATGGAGAATCTCATAAGCCAATTCCTTATTGCCCTTGTAAAAAGCATCCTGCCACTCCGGAATTTTGCTTCCCACAGGACAGCCCCAGTGGCAAAACGGCACACCGCAATCCATACACCGCGATGCCTGTAGTTTACGATCCGCTTCGTCGAGTGTTTGTTCTACTTCTCCAAAATCATAAATCCGTTCGTTCCGCGGGCGATAAGAAGCCTCTTTTCTCGGAACTGTTATAAATCCTCTCGGGTCGCCCATTTTATATCTTTTTATTCGTTAAAATCATTGTTTAATTACTCCTGAATGGCCGGTGCATCTTCGGTTTGTTTCAGTTTTTTCTCCAGCTCCATCAGTTCTCTTTCGCGAAGCACTTTCCGGTATTCAAGCGGAATTACTTTCACGAATTTGGGCAGGCATTCATCCCATTGGGTCAGGATTTTTGCAGCTTGTGCACTTCCGGTATAGAGCAAATGTTTGCTGATCAATCCCTGAAGCTCCTTGATATCCCTCTTATCTTCCACTTCCAGCAATTCAACCATTCCCTTGTTGCAATAAAAGTCGAAATCGCCGTCTTCATCCAGCACATAGGCAATACCGCCACTCATCCCGGCAGCAAAATTTCTTCCGGTTTTTCCTAAAACGACCACCCGTCCGCCGGTCATGTATTCACAACAGTGGTCACCGGCACCTTCCACCACCGCTTCCATACCGGAATTTCTCACGGCAAAACGTTCTCCTGCCACCCCGTGGATGTAAGCCTCGCCGCCTGTAGCGCCATAAAATGTGGAGTTCCCGATGATGATATTATCCTGTGGAACAAAAGTGGAACCCTTGGGAGGAACCACGATGATCTTTCCGCCGGACAATCCTTTTCCGATGTAGTCGTTGGAATCGCCTTCCAGACGGAAGGTGACCCCTTTCACCAGAAAAGCGCCAAAACTCTGTCCGGCAGACCCGGAAAAGGTAGCATGAATGGTGTCTTCAGGAAGTCCGGCTTCACCGTATTTCTGAGAGATTACCCCTGACAACATGGCTCCGGTTGCACGGTCTGTGTTGGCAATGGCATGATATAACCACACTTTTTCTTTCCCTTTGATGGCTTTCGCTGACTCTTCAATCAGTTTATGGTCCATGTGGTCGGTCAGAACTCGGGTTGGTGAACCGGGTGTGTAACGAATGTTGTATTTATCTGCTTCTGCCGGACGATGTAAAATATCAGAAAAGTCAACGTTTTTCATCTTCCAGCTAAATGCTTCCCTGTTCTCTTCCAGCAGATCGACACGTCCGACAATATCATCAAATTTGGTGAAGCCCATTTCTGCCAGCAGTTCACGAACTTCACCCGCCAGGAAACGGAAGAAATTGATGACCAATTCAGGGCTTCCGGCGAAGCGTTTACGGAGGCTGGCATCCTGCGTGGCGATGCCCGTAGGACAAGTATTCAGGTGGCATTTTCGCATCATCACACAGCCGAGGGTGACGAGTGCCGAAGTTGCAAATCCGAACTCTTCAGCCCCCAGGCATGCCATAGTGACGATGTCGTATCCGTTTTTGAGTTGTCCGTCTACTTGAATTTTTACGCGCCCACGCAGGTTGTTTTTTACCAGCGTCTGTTGTGCTTCTGCAATGCCGATTTCCACCGGCAACCCGGCATGTTTGATGGAACTGACGGGACTTGCCCCGGTTCCGCCCTCGCCACCGGAAATAATGATCAGGTCCGCGAAAGCTTTTGCTACGCCTGCAGCCACCGTGCCGACTCCTTCTTCCGAGACCAGTTTCACAGAAATTTTGGCTCTCGGATTGGTGGCTTTTAAATCGTAAATCAGCTCTGCCAGATCTTCGATGGAATAAATATCGTGGTGCGGCGGTGGTGAAATCAAGGTAATGCCCGGTGTTGAATTCCGCAGTTTGGCAATCACTTCATTTACTTTATAGCCCGGTAACTGACCTCCTTCCCCGGGTTTTGCACCCTGGGCAATTTTTATCTGAATTTCATGAGCATGGGTCAGATAGTTGTTCGTAACGCCAAAACGTCCTGAAGCAATTTGCTTAATAGCACTCTGCTTCGGTGTGTCGAAACGATTATGATCCTCACCCCCTTCCCCTGTATTGCTTCGCCCGCCGATGGTGTTCATAGCCATAGCCAGCGACTCGTGCGCTTCCTTGCTGATGGAACCGTAAGACATGGCACCCGTGACAAAGCGTCTCATGATCTCTTCCACCGGTTCCACCTCCTCAATGGAAATCGGATTCCGTTTTACCCTGATACATCCGCGGATAAATGAAGGCTTCCGGTTGTATTCGTTCACAGCCCGGCTGTATTCTTTATACTTTTCGTAGCTGTTGGTGCGTGTGGCCCACTGCAGCAAACCGATGGAATCAGGGTTCCAGGCGTGATCTTCCCCTTTTTTGCGCCATGCATAAAATCCTGTGGTTTCAAATCTGAATTTCTCTTTCGTGGCTTCTTCGTGGAAAGCCTCCTGATGGAACCGGCTGTACTCCTTGTAAACTTCTTCCATTCCGATACCACCAATGGGCGAAGAAGTCCCTTTGAAATATTTATCAACCAGCTCACGGCCCAACCCCAATGCTCCGTAAATCTGCGAACCATGGTAACTTCTCAGGGTGGAGATCCCCATCTTTGAAAAAATCTTCAACAGCCCTTTGTTCACGGATTTGATATAATGCTGCCGTGCTTCCTTGTATTCCATATTCAGCTTGCCCTGTTTCACCAGGTGATCGATGGCGGCAAAAGCCAGGTACGGATTGATAACACTGGCACCAAAACCCAGCAGTAAGGCAAAATGATTAACCTCTCGGGCTTCGCCGGTTTCAACAATAATCCCGACCTGCATTCTTTTCTTTTTCTGGATCAGATGATGGTGTACGGCCGAAACTGCCAGCAGTGACGGGAACGGAGCATGCTCTTCATCAATAGCCCGGTCGGACAGAATGATGAAGTTCTTGCGTTGGTCCACGGCGTTTTCCGCCCTTTCCAGCATTTCGTCGAATGCTTTTTGAAAGCCTTCAAATCCCTGCTTGACAGGAAAAACAATCGGAATAATTTCATGAGAGAACATTTCGTCCTTCAGATCTTTTATTTTTCCAAGGTCCGTGTTGGTTACGATGGGGTCAAGGAAATTGATGAGTTTACAGTGGTCGGGACTTTCTTTAAGAATGTTGGAATTCAGGGAGCCTATGTAGTTGGTCAGCGACATGACCAGTCCCTCACGGATAGCATCAATAGGAGGATTGGTAACCTGGGCAAACGTCTGTTTAAAGTAATTAAACAGACGCTGGGGTTGTCGTGAAAAGACAGCCGCAGGGGTATCGTTTCCCATAGAATTCACCGGTTCCGTGCCACTGTTGGCCATAGACTGGATCAGAAACTCCATATCTTCTTTCGAGTATGAAAAGACTTTTGCATAGGTGATGAAATCGTCCATCGCTGACGGAACCCGTTGTTTCACCTTGATGTCTTCCATCATCAGGCGGTTTTCCTTGAGCCACATCCCGTAAGGATTGCGGTGGCTGAGTTGATCTTTCACTTCCTTGTCGGGAATGATGATGCCCAGCCGTGTATCCACGAGCAATATTTTTCCGGGACGCAGGCGGCCTTTTTCCAGAATATCTTTAGGAGCAAAATCCTGAACCCCCGTTTCCGAAGCCATCACAATCAAATCACTTTTGGTGATGACGTAGCGCGACGGTCTCAGCCCGTTGCGGTCCAGTGTTCCGCCGATATAACGTCCGTCGGAAAAGACCATGGAAGCGGGACCGTCCCACGGTTCCATGATGGTGGAATGATATTCGTAAAATGCTTTCAGACTTTCCGGAATAGGATTCTTTTCATTGAAAGATTCGGGGATCATCATACAAAGGCTGTGATGCAAAGAGCGTCCGGTACGGTGAAGAAATTCCAGCACGTTGTCAAAGGAAGCCGAGTCTGATTTTCCTTCTTCCAAAACAGGAAGGATCTTGTGCAAATCCTCACCAAAAACTTCAGATTTCAAAAGCCCTTCGCGTGCTTGTGTCCACGAGCGGTTTCCTTTAATAGTATTGATTTCGCCATTGTGCGCCACCAACCGGAATGGCTGTGCCAAATCCCAGGTAGGAAAAGTATTGGTGCTGAAACGCGAGTGAATCAAGACCAGCGCCGATTTAAATTTGGGATGCTGCAGATCGGTAAAATAATCCCTCAACTGATCTGGTGTCAACATTCCTTTATAGATCATCGTCTTTGCCGAAAGGCTGGGATGATAATACACTTCTTTCTGTGAAAGGTTAGAAGCCTGCACGGCTTTTTCGGCAAGTTTCCTGACGATATACAGCTTTTGTTCCAGGACATCCTCTTCCAGATTTGCTTTGATAAAGACCTGTTTTATCCTTGGTTCGGTAGTCCGTGCAATTTCGCCGGGAATATTACTGTCGGTAGGGACATCACGAAAGCCGATCAATTCCAGGCCTTCGTCTTTAATAATACCTGATAAGATTTCCACACAACTCTGAGCTTCTTCCTCCATCGGAGGCAAAAAGATCAAACCCGTTCCGTAGTTTCCCTTTTCAGGGACATTCACCTTCAGTACCTCTTTGATAAACTCGTGAGGTATCTGCACCATTACTCCGGCTCCGTCGCCGCTGGCATTGTCCGACCCTTTGGCGCCCCTGTGATCCAGGTTCCGCAACACTTCGAGTCCTCTTTCTACAATGTCGTGCGACGCCTGGCCTTTGATGTGGGCAACAAAACCTATCCCGCAACTGTCGTGTTCGTTGGCAGGATTGTACATGCCGTCTCGTTCTGGAAATCTAAACGCCATTTTCCTTTAATGTTTAACTGTTGTAAAAATCTTCTTGTGAAATGTCTTTCGGGTTAAGGACAAATCCTCCCGGTTTGCCCCTTTTCCTCCCCACAAAACCATTCTTCAGATAAAAATGGTTACAGCTCCTTTTAGGTTTTATATCCTCATTAATCCTCTAGAATCTCTAGCCTGGGCAGCATTGAGATTGTTACGATTTCACACAACCAAAAGTAAATAAATCACTATGCGTTGGTCAAGCAGGGCATTGAATGACAGAATTTCCATAATGTCCTGATTGAAACAAATAATACCTGCATATTTATGTTTATCAACCGTTTAGACAAGTATCATGAATTTTTCGTGTTTCTGTTCCAAAACATCCACCAACAAGGTATTGAAGATTTATGCAAACGATTTTACTGCAATAATGAAATGCATTTTTTAAAAAATCAGCCGGGCGTTAAAAAAATATAAGCTTTCAGGTGGAAAGCCATAAAAAAGCGGGGTAATTTGTGAATTAATAATATTTTTGGCATCTAATTAGGATTCATTATGTTGGAACAAAAAGAACTCATTCTTCTCAATGTTTCCGGAGAAGATAAACCGGGGTTGACCGCCTCGCTTACCGAAATTTTAGCACATCACAATGTGAATATTCTGGACATCGGACAGTCGGTAATCCATAAAGATCTGGGCTTGGGTATTCTGTTTGAGGTCCCGAAAGAGTCAGGTTCCACAGGTGTTTTGAAAGATCTGCTTTTTAAAGCCTACGAATTAAAAAGCCACATCAAGTTTACGCCCGTACCCATCGAAGATTACGAAAAATGGGTATCCGAACAGGGCAAAGAAAGATATATCATTACGTTGCTGGCCCACAAACTAACAGCGTTGCATTTGTCAAAAGTATCCAGTGTTATTGCCAGTCAAAAACTGAACATCGATACCATCTCCAGATTATCGGGCAGGAAATCCCTGAACGGGAACAACAAAGTCACCAACGCGGTGGTTGAATTTTCAGTTAGGGGAACACCTTCGGACGTTAATGCCATGAAACAGGCGTTCATGAATATTGCTTCCGAAACCGGTATCGACATTGCTTTTCAGGAAGACAACATTTACCGCAGAAGCCGCCGGATGGTGTGTTTCGACATGGATTCCACGCTGATACAAACCGAGGTGATTGATGAACTGGCACAGAGAGCCGGTGTCGGCGACCAGGTGAAGAAAATTACCGAAAGCGCCATGCGAGGCGAAATTGATTTTAAAGAAAGTTTTAAGAAGAGGGTTTCCCTGCTGAAAGGGCTGGACGAATCGGTAATGAAAGAAATTGCCGAAAACCTGCCCATCACTGAGGGTGCCGAACGCCTGTTGGTCACGCTGAAACAATACGGTTACAGGACGGCCATCCTTTCCGGCGGATTCACGTATTTTGGAAATTACCTGAAAACCAAACTGGGTTTCGATTATGTTTTTGCCAACGAACTGGAAATTAAAAACGGAAAACTTACCGGAAAACATCTGCATGAAATCGTAGACGGAAAACGGAAAGCCGAATTGCTCGAATTGCTGGCCTTTAAGGAAGATATTCATCTGGAACAGGTGATTGCTGTGGGCGACGGCGCCAACGACCTTCCCATGCTTGAGAAAGCCGGCTTAGGTATCGCCTTTCACGCCAAACCCAAGGTGAAAGCTTCGGCGCAACATGCCATTTCAGCCACCGGATTGGATACGATCTTATATCTGTTAGGATTCCGCGACCGGGAAATAAACGTTTCGTAGAGTTCATAAAGTGCACTAAAGTGCCTAAAGTCCGTAAAGTTTTGGGCTGACTTTGCTACCCCCTACCCCTAAAGGGGGGAAAGGTTTGAAGAGTTTAAAGGTTTAAAGGTTCAAAAGTTCAGAAGCTCGTAAGATGAAAAACAGGGCACGCGCTGCAAGCGCGCGCCAGTATTGAGTTAGAAGAGTTCATAAAGTGTGCTAAAGTGCCTAAAGTCCGTAAGGTTGAGAGCTTCTGTTTCAGAATGACTTTAAACGGGAGTCGTATCCTCGCAGAAAGCGTACGGCGGAATTTTCTATTTTTGCAATGAAAATCCCTTACAAAACAAAAGCCTTTTCAGGTTTAAAAGAGGCTTATTTCTTACATAAGCCGGGAATTCTCTAAAGGCATCTTTAAGAATGAGCCGTTCATTAACAGTTTAATAAAAACACCGATAAACGACCGGAGGATATGGAAAAACTAGTTACATCAGATTTTAAATTGGGCATCATCGCCGGCGGACAACTTGCTAAAATGTTAATTCAGAAAGCCAGCCGGTGGGATGTGGTTACCTATGTTTTAGACAAGGATGAAACCTGTCCGGCAAAAAGTCTTGCTACCCATTTTGTAAAAGGAAGCAATCTGGATTTTGATTCGGTATATCAGTTTGGGAAAATGGTTGATCTCCTCACCTATGAAATGGAGAACATCAACATTGAAGCTTTGAAGAGGCTTAAATCCGAAGGTTATAAAATTCTTCCCGATCCGGACATTCTGGAACTCATCCAGGATAAAGGAAAACAAAAGGAATTTTATCAAAATAACAACCTGCCTACGGCACCGTTTAAAATCTATGACAGCCGGAATGATATCACAAGGGGGATCAAAGAAGGCGAAATTAAATTCCCTTTTGTTCAAAAATTAAGAACAGGAGGTTACGACGGGCGTGGGGTTGCTGTTATTAACGGCGAAAGTGATTTGCATAAATTACTCGAAGGGCCGTCGGTGATTGAGGATAAAGTCGACATAGCCAAAGAAATTGCAGTTATCACGGCACGTAACAAAAAGGGAGAAATAAAATGCCATCCCGTAGTAGAAATGGTATTTGACCCGAAGGCCAACCTTGTAGATAAGTTGATCTGTCCTTCGACGATTACAGAAGAACAATCGGAAAAAGCGACCCGTATTGCAAGCAGGATCATCGAATCACTCAACATGCAAGGCTTGCTGGCGGTGGAGTTTTTTATTGATACAAAGGGGGAAGTCATCGTAAATGAATCCGCTCCCCGTCCTCACAACAGTGGTCATCATACCATTGAAGGGATTATTACTTCACAATTTGAACAACACTTGCGTGCTATCTTTAATCTGCCTTTGGGCAGCACTAAAATTAAAATGCCTGCCGTTATGCTAAATATTTTGGGAGGTGAAGGCTATGAAGGGCCTGTTAAATATGAAGGGTTAACGGAAATTATGGCCATTGAAGGAGTGAAAATCCATCTTTACGGGAAGAAGATAACCATGCCGTATAGAAAAATGGGGCACATTACCGTGTTGGGAGAAACGCTGGAGGCAGCATTGGAGAAAGCTGAAAAGGTTAAACACTTAATAAAGGTAAAATCGTGGGACAAAAATTAGTAAGTATCGTGATGGGTTCCGATTCGGACCTGCCCGTCATGAAGCCGGCAGCTGAAATGCTGGAACAATTTGGTGTGGAATATGAAATTGATATTGTTTCGGCACACAGAACACCGGAAAAATTATTTGATTTCGCTTCCAACGCGCACAAGCGGGGCATACAGGTAATCATTGCCGGTGCGGGCGGCGCAGCACACCTTCCGGGCATGGTTGCCGCCATATCACCCCTGCCGGTTATCGGGGTGCCTGTAAAATCGAGCAACTCCATCGACGGCTGGGATTCGGTGCTTTCCATATTGCAAATGCCCGGCGGAGTGCCTGTTGCCACGGTAGCCCTCAATGGCGCCAAAAATGCGGGCATCCTTGCCGCCCAAATTATTTCCGTTTCCGACCCCCAGGTGAGGGAAAAAATTATTGAATATAAATCAGGGCTCAGGGACCAGGTTATCAGCAAAGCAAAAAAGCTGAAAGGTTAGAAAAGTTCATAAAGTGCACTAAAGTGCCTAAAGTCCGTAAAGTTGGAGGCCCAACACTGGTGCACCCCTTCGATTTTTCAGACTTTTCCAACATTTGAACCAACTTCAGTAAAATGTGACGTGTGACAGGGTGACCTGTGACTCCGAAAAGCCTCAGTACTGGCGCACGCGCTTCAAGAGCGCTAGTATTGAAGCTTTAAACAAAAGTTTACGGCTCCACTTTTTGCCGGGGGAAGCTTTAAACAAAAGTTTACGGCTTCACTTTTTGTTGGGGAAGCTTTAAACAAAAGTTTATGGCTCCCTTTTTGCTTGGGGAAGCTTTAAACAAATGTTTATGGCTTCACTTTTTGCCAGGGAAGCTTTCATTAAATAATAATGGCTCCACTTTTCGTTGGGGAAGCTTTGCCTAAACAGGCACGGCCCCACTTTTTGCTGGGGAAGCTATGCTCAAACGAGCACAACCTCACTTTTCGCTGGGGAAGCCATGCTTAAACGAGCACGGCTCCACTTTTCGCTGGGGAAGCTTTGCCTAAACAGGCACGCCTTCACTTTTCGCTGGGGAAGCCATGCTCAAACGAGCACGGCTCCACTTTTTGTCAGGGGAGCTTTGCTTAAACGAGCACGGCTCCACTTTTTGTCAGGGGAGCTTTGCTTAAACGAGCATGCCTCCGGGCAGGCGCAGCCGGGATGCTCATAGCCGGGCACGTTAGTACTCAAAACAGCTTACTCCCCAACGGCACGTCCTTGTCGGGAACGCAGAGTGCCACGCGGCCCTGTTCATCAGCAAAACCGGTAGTCAGGCATTCGGAAAAGATGGGGCCGATTTGCTTTTTAGGAAAATTCAGTACGCCCACCACCAGCTTGCCTAACAGTTCTTCGATGGTATATAATTCGGTGATTTGAGCGCTGGACTTTTTGATGCCGAATTCCGGACCAAAATCAACATGTAAAATGTAGGCCGGTTTGCGGGCTTTGGCAAAAACCTCGGCGTGGACAATTTTGCCCACGCGAAGTTCTACCTTTTCAAAGTCTTTCCATTCGATGAGTTCCATTGAAATCTATTCAGAAATTTTTTTCGATTCGTCTTCTTCAGGTATCGTTAATTCTGGTTTTACTCCTCCAACTTTATATAAACGCCACCCTGCATAAGCAAATACAAACGGGAGAATGTAAAATTTAAAATAAACTCCCAGATAAGTTCCCGCCTCAAGCCCTGCCTCATAAGCAGTCTTTTCATGATCGGGGAAATGAAACGTTGGGAATTTTCCATTCAACATATGAGTAAAACCCACTAATGCCAATGCAAAGAATATAAACGCAATGACTTTTATGGCTATTCTGTATCCTTTTGATAGTTTCATTTTCTTCTTTTAAATCAATAATTTATTTTAGTATCAGGAATTGGGTCATTCCATATGAGCCTGTTTTACTTTTTCGCTTCCAAGTTTGAATAAAAGCCACCCCGTAAAAACCAAAAAGATCGGAACTACATAAAAACGTGCGAAATGCCCCACAGCATAACCAAATTTATAAGCCGCGGAGGTGACATCGACATGAGAATGAAACAATAGGATTTTTCCAAAAAACAGGTGGATTAAGTCAATGCCACCGAAAATAAAAAACAGGATTGAAATGATTACGGCACTTACACCGTACCTTAATGGATATTTTTTCATAACATTTGATTTTTATTGGTTTATAAATTAAGGCGCAATATATAAAATAATATCAGGTTTTTGGTTGATCGACAGGATGAAAATCCTCATTGTTAAATCCATATAAAAAAAAAGAAGGAGCAAATGCTCCTTCTTTTTTGTTTTAACTGATTAGTTCGTTCCGCCGGCATCATTTCCGCTTGGATAAGCAGGAATTTCTGCAGGTGGCTGAGGCAACGGCAACGGGTGCTCTTTAAGCTTCTTCATGATGTAATCGATGGCAGTATCGAGCTGTGCATCTTTTCCGGCCATCACATCTCCCGGAAGGTTATCGACTTTGATATCCGGTGTTACACCGTGATTTTCGATAGCCCACTTGGAATCGAGTCCGTAAATACTGTTTTCTGAAACGATCAGGTTACCGCCATCCAGCAAAGTCCAATCGTCATTGTATCCACGAACACCGCCCCAGGTGCGGGTTCCAATTAATGGTCCCAATCCGTACTTACGGAAATAGAACGGGAACATATCACCGTCGGAAGCGGAATAGTGGTTGAGCAAGCAAACCTTATATCCGTTTAGTACCTGTTCAGGATAGCGCATGGCGGCATGGGTACGGTTGGTACTCATTCCAATCAAAACGCGGCGCAGTCTTTCCAGCACAATCTGATCGATGAAACCGCCACCGTTGAAACGGTCGTCCATAATCAAACCCTGTTTGCTGATCTGAGGATAGAACTGGTGGATAAACTGATCCATACCCAAAGCTTCCATGTCGGACAAATAAATGTACCCGATTTTGCCGTCGGATTTTTTGTTGACATAGTCGCGGTTGTGGGTGATCCATGCGTTCAGACGCAAATTCAGTGAATTGTCGATAGGTTTAACCACAATGTCGTGTTTGCCTTTACCGTCAGGTGAATCAGCCACTGTTAATGTGGTTTGTTGTCCGACTGTGTTTACAAACAAGCTGTAGGGGTTCATAGGAGCTTTCAGCTCATGACCGTTAACAGCCAGCAAATAATCACCTGTTTTTACATTCACGCCGGGTTGCATCAACGGAGACTCATATCCTTCACGGGAATTGTCGCCGGGATAGATTTTCTTGAAATAGTAGTGGCCGTCTTTCAAACCGAAATCAACACCCAAAACTCCGGTGTGGTTTGGTTTCAGGGTATAATTGTCGTCACCACCCCATACATAGCAGTGTGAGTTGTTCAGTTCGCCAATCATTTCACCGATAAGATAATTGACATCTTCGCGGCAACCCAGTTTTGGCAGAAGTTTAGCGTAGTTTGCGCCTACTTCTTTCCAGTTAACTCCGTTCATTTCCGTGCTGTAGAAGAAATCACGGAAAAGTCTCCATGCCTGATGATACATTTCATCCCATTCCTGATGAGGATAAATCAGCATTTTCATGTCGGAGGTATTTACTTCTTCGCTGCCTTTGGCTCCCATATCTGAAGCAGGCATGAGGAAGAATTTACCGTGCTGCATGTAAGCGATGGTGCTTCCGTCAGCACTCAGAGCAAAGGCTCCTACTCCGTTTTCAACAACGGTACCGCCTTTTTTAGTCTTCAGATTATAAACCATGATTGAGGACTGTCCACTACCCTGCAACGGACCATCGATTTTCATCAAAGGACGTGTCTGGTAATAAACTTTTTCACCAGTAACCTGGAGGTTACCATAATCTCCGGAAGGAATTGGCAAAGCAACAACGCGCTCCATCAAACCATCAAAGTCAATTTTAACAGGAGCTGAATTACCGGCTTTCCATGGGCCTTCGCTTTCAGCTTTTTTCTTTGCTTCAGGAGTTCCTTCGTCGGAAACCGGAGCGAAAGGAGATTTTTCATCCTTCTGCAAAGTCACAAGATAAATACCATCCATTTTTTCTGTAGCCACGTTGAATTCCGTTTCACTGAATGTCGGATTTTCATGGCGATTAGAAATGAAGTACAGATATTTTCCTTCAGGACCGAATACCGGATCATTATCGGAATACATGCCTGTACTTACTTTATAAGACTTATTATCTGTGAGGCTGTAAATATAAATTTGTGAAAGTCCGCTGGCATTGGTCTTTGAGTAGGAAATATATTTTCCATCGGGTGACCAGTGGTAATCCCAGATAGGACCGACTTTGTCCTGATCAATGCGTACCGGTTTTTTGTCTTTTAAATTAATGTACCAAAGCACATGGTTGTTGTCTGAGAAAGCCAGCATATCGCTGTTGGGCGACCACAACGGATTGTAGAAATATCCGGTTTTAAAATGGGTAACGTCTTCCTGGCTTCCGGAACCGTCGGAAGGACGGATAGCCAGTTCGTTTTCGCCGCTGGCATCGGTCAGATAAGCAACCCATTTGCCATCAGGTGACCAGGCTGGATTTTGTTCCTGAGCATTGGAGGTCTGGGTAAGATCGCGTGTAGCACCGTGTTTTGCGGGAACAGTAAAGATATCACCGCGAGCACCGAAGACAACGCGTTTTCCGTTGGGAGCAACATCAAAACTACGAATCATTTTACCGGCATTTACCCAACGTGGCATGGTTTGGGTTCCGTCGGTAGGAACAGTAACATTGATTTTATGCAGTTGCTCTGAAGGCAGATCCAAAACGTACAAAGAACCGCCGTCCTGGAAAACAATACCGTTGTTTCCCAAACTCGGCCAATCCACATCATAATCCTTAAAATGTGTAATCTGGCGGAAGGCTTTGGTGTTTACATCATAAGCCCAGATATTCAGACGGTGGTTTTCGCCACGGTCGGAAGCAAAATAAATGGTGTTTTTGTACCACATCGGATAGGTGTCGGTACCTTTCCAGGTGGTAACCTGTTCTGTCTGGTGTGTTTTGAAATCATAAATCCAGATGTCCTGTGCCAGACCACCTTCGTAGCGTTTCCAGGTACGGAAATTTCTGAAGATACGGTTATAGGCAATTTTGGAACCATCGGGGCTGTAAGACATCACACCACCTTTGGGCAAAGGAAGCTGTTCCGGCAATCCACCCATTTTGCTTACTTCAAAGGGTTGACCAAACCAGGAATTCCAGGTAGCCCTTCTGGAAAGGAAAACGATATTTTTTCCATCAGGAGTCCAGGTCATAACCATATTGTCAGGTCCCCAGCGGGTCGGGGCTTTGCTTACCACGTCAGAGTGATAAGTTAATCTTGTGACAGGACCACCTTCAGCAGGAATTGTGTAGACATCAACATTTCCGGCATACTGGCCTGTAAAAGCAATGGTTTGTCCATCGGGAGAAAACCGGGGCATCATATCGTAGCCCGGGTCGGTAGTCAATCGTGAAGCAACGCCGCCGTCACGGTTAACACGCCAGAGGTTTCCGCCTGCTTCAAAAACAATGGTATTGTTATACAGGGTCGGGAACCGGCAAAGCAATGCATCACCATTTGCGGTGTTTTCAGCAATTGCCATGATTGGAGCCCCTCCCAAAAGTAATACCAATAAAAGGGACAACAAATAATAATGACGATTCATAATAAAAAATTTAATGAGTTTATAAAATAAGCTGAACCATTAATAGATTTCTCATTTTAAGGAAATTTCAAAGTTAAATAAATAACCTTTTTGCAGAATCTTTATGTGTAAGATTTAACGATTAATAACGCTTTTCGTTACATCCTGTTTAAACGGAATCAGCTTTGTTAACAAATAACTCTTTTAAGTCTTATTGCAATTGCTTTACTTTTGCAAAAAATTCATCCATGATTCAATATAATCTGCATCAGCACAGCCTTTATTCTGACGGGGCCGCCGAACCTGAAGCTTATGTTCAGCAAGCTCTTAACCTTGGGTTTAAGGCCATGGGGTTTTCTGAACACAGCCCATTACCTTTTTCAACAACTTTTAGTTTGAAGGAAGAAAAGGTGGAAGATTATATTCGGGAAACTGAGCGACTCAAAGAAAAATATGGCGAACAAATCAATCTTTACAGGGCACTGGAAATGGATTTTATTCCCGGATTTTCTGAGAATTTTGCCCTATGGAGAGAAAAAGCCAAACTTGATTATGCCATTGGGTCAGTCCACATGGTGCATCCGGAAAGTGATGCCGGCTTGTGGTTTATCGATGGCCCGGAAAGGAACACTTACGATGACGGACTTCAGAAATTCTTTGGAGGAGACATCAAAAAAGCTGTAAAAGCTTACTTCTATCAGGTGAACCGGATGATCGAAAGCCAGGATTTTGAGATCATCGGACATATGGACAAAATCAAAATGCACAACCAAAACCGCTATTTCACGGAAGATGAATTGTGGTACCGTAACTTAATTGATGAAACCATCCGACTGATACGTGAAAAGAATTTGATTGTAGAAGTCAACACGCGGGGACTTTACAAAAAACGCTCCGACCGTCTTTTCCCGGATGATTATGCTTTGAGACGTGTGCTGGAATTGAACATTCCCATTGTGATTTCCTCGGATGCGCACAAACCAGAAGAATTGAATCTTCTTTTTGAAAGTACGGAAAAGCATCTATTTGAAATGGGATTTAAGGCTGTGGCGGGTTTTGAAAAAGGAACCTGGAAAGAGATTTCACTGGGTTAATCTTACGCTTTAGTCCATTTGTTTTTTCTCCAGCAGATTTCCCTGATCATCCATCAAAAGTAAATCGCGTTCAAGTTTTTCATTACGCGTAATGATCTCGTATCTGACCGCCTGTTCGGGAAAGATACAAATAGCGCTCATAATTTCGCCCTGTTCTGTGGCTTTTGCTCTGATAGCGTCCGGTATTTCCGTTATCCTGATGTTTTTCTTGTATTCCATCAGGCTGCCTTTTTTATTTAGTTTGGCAATGTGTTCCACTTCATCACTATAAAAAAGGGCCTCAAAATATTCGCCGGTACCGTTCCACTCAATGTTAATGGCATGAGGGAAAAAATTGAGCAGGCTTTTTTCAATAGATACAGGAATTGCTTTTTTTGAGGCTTTAAAAAATTTGTTGTCCATATATGAGAGCCATTATTTTTTCGTATAATTTGACGTTAAAATCTGATAAAGTAACTGACAATATTTTCATTTTCAGGAATCCTGATAGTAAAGATAAATAACCCGCGAGCGCGCTCTTTTCAATCTCATTTTAACCGCATCCTCGCTGATAGCAAGACTTCGGGCAATCTCTTTAATAGAAATTCCATCCTGATACTTCATCAATAAAAGTGCTTTTTCTTCAGGGTGTATCTTTTCAAAAATGGTCAGTAATTTATCGTAACTGAGATCCTCGACTTCAGAATCCGATTCATCTATAATTTCAGGGATTTCATTTTTCTCATTCCAGCTGGGATAATGCAATTTCTTTTTCTTTCTCAGGTAATCGATAACATAATGGTACGTTACAGAGTAAAGCCAGGAGGAAAACGCAGCATTCTTTTTGAATCCGGGTATTTTTTCATAGACTTTTGACAAAATATCATTGGCAAATTCCGTCGCCAGCTCCTTATTTTTCAGAAAGGTGTAGCACCGTGACTGGACTTTGTGGAAATACCTTTGATAAATGATCCCGTAAAGCTGGTCATTGCCATCCGCTACTATTTTTTCAAGGATTTCTTCGTCAGATAGTTGACTAAAATTCATCATTTTACCAAGGCAAGTTTGAAAATAACCCCAAACAAAAAGTTAAAATTAAATATTTTTTTCACAAAGATGTTACCTTTAGAAATA
>JACZJI010000088.1 GCA_014860665.1 Bacteroidales bacterium
AAAATAGATCGTCTCATACAAATAAAATCAAATAATCTGAAGCCTGTGAAAGGCCAGGTATTATTGTCTGAACCGTTTATGGGCGATTTCTATTTTGGCAGATCAGTGGTTCTTTTGGCCGAGCATAATTCTGAAGGCTCCTTTGGTCTGATTTTGAACAAATCGATAAGAACTAAATTGAGTGATGCTCTTAAGGACTTTCCTGAATTGGAC
Organism: Bacteroidales bacterium; assembly: GCA_014860665.1. Taxonomy (GTDB): domain Bacteria; phylum Bacteroidota; class Bacteroidia; order Bacteroidales; family F082; genus Sulfidibacterium. The sequence goes on from JACZJI010000088.1 coordinate 214, forward strand.
ATTCCTATGTTTTTAGGGGGGCCTGTTGATGCAAACCGGCTATTCTTTATCCATACTCTTGGTGAACGCATTGAGTCTTCAATTCAGTTAATGGACGGGCTTTACTGGGGTGGCAGCATGGAGAGTGTAAAAGAAATGGCTTCCTTGAATCTCTTGAATGAACACAATATCCGTTTCTTTCTTGGATATTCCGGTTGGGGCACCAATCAGCTTGAAGGGGAATTGAAAAGAAATTCCTGGGCTGTAACGCGTATTACACCCGGACAGATTTTCCATACTAAACCTCGGAATCTTTGGAATTTACTGACAAAGCAGCTTGGAGTTGAATATCAGCTCTGGCATAAATTCCCTTCAGACCCAACCATGAACTAATCGGATTATTTCTGTTTTATCTTTTTCCTGGGATAAAGCATTTTATAATCCGGTTTGTATTTTCCAGTAGTTATATCGTTGAGCTTTCTTTTCAACAGGATTTTCTTGAAGTTGGGCAAACGTTCCACAAACAGGATTCCATCGTTGTGATCATATTCGTGTTCAATAATTCTGGCGTGGATGCCTTCAAACTTTTCTTCTTTGTGGAAATTAAAATCCTCATCGTAATAATCCATATAAATCACAGGCTCACGACTAACATACTCGTTAATGCCGGGAATACTTAAGCAACCTTCCTCAAATTCAACCGGTTCTCCTTCCCTGCGTACAATTTGGGCATTGATGAATACTTTTTTAAAGCCCTCTGCCTCGGGATATTCTTTGGCAAAAGGATTGGCATCAATGACAAAAAGCCGGATAGCACGGTTCACCTGCTGAGCGGCCAACCCTACCCCATGTGATTCGTACATCGTTTCGAACATATCTGCAATAAGCTGCTGCAAATCGGGATAATCTTTAGTGATTTCTTCACCTTTTTTCTTTAGTATCGGGTGTCCGTATGCTGTAATGGGTAACATCATTTTCTCAAAAAATTTAAAGATTCCAGGTAGGATTGCAGTATTAACGTAGCGCTGATGGAGTCGACCAAAGCTTTATCCTGGCGTTTCTGTTTTTTCAGACCCCCGTCAATCATGGCCTGCTGAGCCATTTTTGAAGTGAATCGTTCATCAAAACGTTCAATCTTCAGATTAGGAAAAGTCTTTCTGAGTTTATTTACAAAAGGCTCCACAAACCGACTGGAGTCAGATGGGCGGTTCTGCATGTCGCGAGGCTCGCCAACTACAATGGTATCCAGCTTTTCCTTTTGATTGTATTCTGTCAAAAAATTCCAGATATCTTTGGTCGCAACAGTGCCAAGGCTTGTGGCAATGATTTGCAGTTCGTCTGTGACTGCAATTCCAGTCCTTTTTTGCCCGTAGTCTATTGCTAAAATCCTTCCCATAAATTGGTTGCAAAGATAATACTTTAATGTTTTGCCAAGCAATCTGTATCAAGCTCTAATGGAATAATTTAAAGTCGTTAACTGTAGTGAAAACGAGTAAATTATCGTTTGCCAAGATTCCTGAATCCAATGAAAATAAGATTCATATCGCGGAGTAATGAATAGTCTCGTATATACAAAATATTGAGTTTCTTTATAGTTTCCTCATCGATACTGGTATTTTTTATCCCGTCAGAAGGTGAAAGCACACCTGGTTTCAATAGGTTTTGCAAGGCTGGTTGTTTATCCAACGGTTTGCAACCTACCCATGATTTTGTTCCAATAAATACCGAAAAAACATTCTGAATAAAACCTTTCTTCTCTTTCATGAAAAACACCAAAAAGGGTGAAAAGAAAAGAAAAGCAGTGGAAAATAACAGATCCAGCACCCGCTTGTTTCTTTTATTAATATTACTGTAAACAGCATTGAGACCAACGGTATAAAGCTCTCCGCGCGTGTTGATGGAATTGCTTCCGATGATGGATAAGCTGTCTTCAGGAGCAATTTTATAAGTCGCTTTTCCAATTTTCCATTCAGCCATTTTATCAATAATTGTCTGATGCGAAACATTTTTGGAGCAAAAGATTACTTCATCGATTTTATAGATGTTGATGATGTCTTTGACCTGCAGGATATTTCCGATATAACCGGCAGGTTTTGGCGAATTTTCGGAAGGGAGAACCTTTCCGATGAAAGCTGGCTCTATGACAGATTCATTAAGAATTTTGGATACTCGTTCCGTTTCTTCGGGATTTCCTATGATAATAAACCTTTTATTAAATTTTTTTCCGGTCCTGAAGTCTTTAAATCCAACCAGATTTAAAATATATCGAAGCACCGATAATGCGAGGAGTCCCCAAATCATGTCTGCCACAATTTGTCCTCTTGAAAACCTCAAATTCTCCGGAAGTAAAGCGTATAGAACCAAAATAATGACTGTTCCTGAAAGAATTCCTAATATGGATTTTCTGATTTTGTATGGCTTTTCATATCCGCCGATGAAGAAAATTGCACCCAGCCAGATTACGGCATAAGCCGGCATAACAAAGCGGACAAAAGTTTCAGGGTAACTTCCCCCCTGCGGATAAGTAAATTGGCGCGCCCAAATAGCTTTTATCCAGTTCATGCCACCCCAGATGACGAGAAAATCCATGACCGGTAGCATAATTCTGTCAAAGAAACGCGCCAGTAGCGCCAGAAATGCCCTGAAATAGATAGAGATCTGAATGAAAAATGTCAGCAGCCTTGCGTTTTTTCCGGTGAAATGTTTTGTTGCAAAAATGAGCATCGCTTTATAAAACACCAGCACGTAGTTTACGCTGCTTTTTTTTGTGCTTTCACCCTTGTAATGCAGAATTCTTGTTTCCGGAAAATAGTAATTTTTGTATCCGGCTTTCGTGATACGGTAAGAAAGATCAATGTCCTCACCGTACATGAAAAATGACTCGTCCAGCAAACCGATTTTGTTCAAAACAGTTTTGCGAATCAGCATAAAGGCACCTGCCAAAATATCAACTTCATGGATTTCGTTTTCATTGAGATGTCCCGCATAATAAGCCGAAAACCGTTTTGAGTGTGGAAAAAGTGCTGCAAAACCAAAAATTTTATAAAAGGCTGCAGCAGGTGTTGGAAGTCCTCTTTTAGATTCAGGCAGGAACTTGCCGGAGCCGTCCACCATTTTCACCCCCAAACCTCCTGCATCAGGATGACTTTCCATAAAACGGATTATCTTTTCAAATGTATCAGTTTCCACTACTGTGTCAGGATTGAGCAGCAAAATGAAATCTCCTTTTGCTACTTTAATAGCCTGATTGTTTGCTTTGGCAAAACCCAGATTTTTTTTGTTGGCTATAACCTGAACATCAGGAAATTTAGCTTTGAGCATCTCAAGAGAACCATCTACGGAATTGTTATCTGCCACAATAATTTCGCCTTCAAGATGCTTTAGTCCGTTGCGAACGGAAATCAGGCATTGCTCCAGAAAATGCTCCACATTGTAATTTATGATAATGACAGATAGTTTCATTCCGTTTTTTCAGGTTTTTCAAAAATAGTACAATTTGATGCCCCTCCCATCTATGAGTGCGCTAAAGTGAATTAAAGTACCAGAAGTCTGTAAAGTTGCAGATTGTGTTTTCTTAATTTTGATAAAATTTTCGTGCTTCCCCGGGAATGATTTTGGCACCAGAAATCTTAGAATTCTAAAAGATGGAAAAGCTTTTAAACTTACCCGCATGAGGTGATTCATGGATAGGGCTTAACAGACAGCGTTGGAAATAAATATTGCTAAATTTGCTGGAACATGATCATGAAAAATATACTGGGAACCACTGCTACACGCGTATTGAATGCGTTGTTTAATCTGTTTGCTCTGTTGATGATCACCCGTTTGATGGGTCGGGAGATGCTGGGACAAATTAGTTTGATCTTGGTGGACGTTACTGTGATACAATTGCTGGTTGATTTTCTTGCAGGAAGTGCTCTGGTTTATTTTGCTTCCCGAATGGAAATTTCGAAGTTGATTTTGCCTGCTTATTTCTGGATTTTATTGATTGTGGTCTGTATAGTTTTTATTACCCGGATTGTTTTTAATTACTTCCCTGCGTTTGAATCTGCCATTATACCCGTCGGATTCGCTTCATGGATACTGATTTTGGCTCTTTTGAACGGTTTTATGCAAACCCATTATAATCTTTTGCTGGGTTATAACAGGATCAAAGCATATAACATCATTTTTACTTTACAGATTGTTGTTTTCATTGCAATTTTTGCTTTTTTGATGCTTGCAGAAAAAGAACACTCTGTGCTTTCTTATGTTTTGTCTCTTGGTGTTTCGTGGGCCGTCAGTAGTTTGTTGGGATTTATCTCATTGACGAAAAACATGAAAGGATTTTCATTCCGTTTTTGGAATGATGAAGTAAAGCAGATATTTCATTATGGTTCCATGACCCAGGGGGCCAATATTTTGCATCTTGGAAACAAAAGATTTAGTTATTATCTGTTGAGGATCTTAGACGGGTTTGCCCCGTTGGGTTTGTTCAGTGCGGCTGTGCAGCTGACAGAAGGACTTCGCCTTGCCGGACAAAGTATTTCATTGGTGCAGTTCTCTTCCATCTCGAACTCAAGAGATGAAGATTATTCCAAAAATCTGACCATCAAATCCATGAAGTTTTCGCTCATGCTGACTTTATCAGGCCTGATTGTATTGATTTGTATTCCGGTTCAAACTTACGGGGCTGTATTTGGAAAGAATTTCGGGGAAATAAGGTGGATTGTTCTGGCCCTGAGTCCCGGCATTTTGGCTTTGGCAGCCAGCAATATTTTCAGCCATTATTTTTCCGGAACTGGAAATCCTAAAATTAATCTGCTCTCGAACCTCACCGGGTTTGTGGTTATGCTGATTTCTGCCTTTTCGCTTATCCCGGTTTATGGATATATGGGAGCGGCTGTAACTGCTTCCTTGAGTTATTCCGCCAGTGCTGTTCATCAGTATATAATTTTTCGAAAGCAGACACAAACAGTGTTGGATGAGTGGTATCTGAAAAAGGAAGATGTCACTTCGTTTGTCAAAACGATAAGAAAACTTTTTCAGACAAATTAAAGTACGTCATTCTTCTGTTGGAAATGAAACAGCATATTTGATCAATAAATTACACTTCCAAATAAAAGGCTGCCCTTTTGAGACAGCCTTTTCAAAATATCGATATACAATTAATATTCAAGGAGCGCTTTAGCTGCTTCTTTAATCTTTTCTGCATTAGGCAGAATGGCTTTTTCAAGGATTCTGTTAAATCCAACGGGAGTATAAGTAGCTCCTACCCTTTTTACAGGTGCATCCAGAAATTCAAAGGCATCTGATGTGATAGTTGCTACGACTTCGCCTCCAAAACCTGAGAAAACTTTGTCTTCATGAACCACCAATGCTCTGGAAGTCTTCTGTACAGATTTTATAATAGTTTCCTTATCCAACGGTACAAGAGACCTGAGATCTACAACTTCAATGGATTTTCCTGTCTCTTTTTCCAGTTGTTCGGCTACCTGAAGGGTCATGGGTAGTGTATTTCCAAATGTAAAAATACTCATATCACTCCCTTCGCGACGAATTCTGGCTTTGCCAAAAGGAACTTCAAAGTCTTCAGGTACTACAGCTTCACTCAAAGGATCGTTATACAATGCCTTGGGTTCTAAGAATAGAGTAATTCCCTTTGAACGGATTGCAGTACGCAGCAAACCGGCTGCATCATCAGCCATAGAAGGATAAACAACCCTTAAACCCGGGAAAGTAGTCAAAGCGCCTTCTGTTGTCTGAGAGTGATATAATCCGCCGCCAATATAGCCACCGGAAGCCAAACGTATAGTCATGTTTGGTGAGAATTTACCATTGCTGCGCCAGTAATCATGAGAACTGTCTACCAACTGCTCCATGGCGGGCCAGAAATAATCTGCAAATTCAGCACCTTCCATCACCACCCTGATTTTCTCATTGTAACGTGTCATGCCATTAGAGGTACCTACGATATAATCTTCGGCGATTGGAGCATTGAAAACTCTTACGCGGCCAAATTCTGCCTGCATTCCTTTGGACACATTGAAAATACCGCCTTTATCCTTGTTAGCCATATCCTGCCCCCATAGGTAAGTATCAGGATTGTCACGGAATTCAGCTTTCAATGTGCTGTTCAAAGCCTGTATCAGACGCATTTTTTCACCCTTGGTACCATCATGTGTTCCGTCGGGATATTTGGTACTGACGTAAGGCTCTGGTATAACAAAATCAAAAATGGATTTTGGATCCGGATCAGGAGCGACAATGGCTTTTTTATGCGCTGCTGAAATGATTTTTTTTGCTTCAAGATCCAGATTGTTCAATTCTTCTTCAGTAAATTTTCCTGAGTGAACCAGCTGCACCCTGAATCTGTACAAGGGATCTGATAATTCGGCACAGTGCCGCTCGTTTTCATCGCGGTAAAGCTCGTGTTTGTCGGAATTTGAGTGGGAATGGATTCTCACACAGTTTGCATGTACAATCACCGGAAGGCTGTTCTTTTGAGCATATTCCTTTGCTTCGTACATGGTATTCATGGAGTTGAATACATTTTTACCGTCGCAATACATGATTTTCAGATTGCTGATACCGCTGTAATTTTCAGATACCCTTACGTTGGCAGACTGATCAGCCTGAGGGACAGAAATTCCATATTTGTTATCCTGGACAACAAATATCACCGGTAACTTTTCTTTTGCAGCACCATTAATGGCTTCAAAAACATATCCTTCTGAAGTGGAGGATTCACCTTGAGAACTGATGGAGACTCCGGTTCCTCCGTAAATTTTGATGGAGCGTGCAGTGCCCACAGCATGCAATGTGTGGTTACCGGTTGCTGAAGAAACATTTTGAATGTGCCATTCAGGTTTGGCAAAATGGTTGGACATATGCCTTCCCCCGCCTGCTACATCCGTTGCCTTAGAAATTCCGTTTAAAATAACTTCCTCAGCCGTAAGGCCCGCTGAAATCGCGGTAAGCATATCACGGTAATAAGGAAACAGAAAGTCGTTTTCTTTATCGAAAACCTGCCCTATAGCCAACTGTATGCCGTCATGTCCGGCATAAGGTGCATGGTATGACCAACCCAGTGCCTGTTTTAAATAATTCGGCGCTTTGTCGTCCAACTGTCTTCCCAGTGTCATGAGGCGATACCATTTTTCAAGGGTGGGTTTATCTGTAGAATCTAATGTAAACCGTCTTTTTTTAGACATGATTTCAAAATTTATTTTTCATTTAATTCGGGCGCAAATTTACAACATTTTTCTTATTTAAAATAATTCCAAATTGTTTAAATAGGTGATTTTTTATTAAAAATACAGGGATTCCTGAATAGTTTGACATTATCTGATTCATGAATTTGAACAGAATAAAATACAGGAT
>JACZJI010000089.1 GCA_014860665.1 Bacteroidales bacterium
GAAACACTCTTTACTGGAATCCCGATGTGGACCTTAATTCAGAAAACGAAATTCATTTTTCATTTACCACAGCTGATACACCTGGTAAATATGCAATCGTACTTCAGGGAATAGATGCTGATGGAAAATCTTTTATGAAAAAGGAAATAATAATTGTAAAACCTGGGCACTAAATAATTATTTCTGTTCTAGTGACTCAACAAGTTTTTTAAGATCTACTCCTACTCCATCTACGGTAAGATGCGCTTTTTCGTAATAAGCTAATCGTTCATCAAGTTTCGTCTCAATATATTTAATTAGCTCATCTCCGGTCCTGCCTTCCAGCAAAGGCCTTTTTTTTACAGCATTGATCAAACGATCGGCAATTGCTGCAGGCGTCATTTCCAGGTAAACACTGACACCGTTTTTATTAATTTCATCAATACTATCATGATAACATGGAGTTCCCCCTCCTGTAGCGACAACAACATTCTTCATTTCAAATGTTTTAAGCAGCCTCTCATATTCCAGATTTCTGAAAAGTTCCTCTCCGTATTTATCAAAGAATCCCTGAATATCAATTTTATAATGCTCCTCGAAGTAATCATCAAGATCGATGAACTGATAACCCAAGACATCAGCCAGTTTTTTGCCAACGGTGGTTTTACCAGCTCCCATAAATCCAATCAGGTAGATTCTGTCTTTCATGTTTCTTTTTGTTCTGGTTCAAAAATAACCAATAAACTCAAAAGTGAACTTTTATAAATTGATTGAATCGGTTCTGGGTTTTGGTTTTCTGGTCCTGTTCACAAAATAAACACCAGAAAAAATAAATAATGAAGCAATAATTTCAACTATGTTCAGTCTGTCTTTTCCAAAAGATACAGCAACAAGTGTTGCTATCATCGGTTGCAAATAAATGTAGGAGCTATTTACGCTGGGACTTATTCTTTTCAGTGAGTAATTATTCAGAAAATAAGCAATTACCGTGGTAAATATCACCACATATCCTATTGAAACCCAAATATGGGCCGGGATAACTGTAAAATCAGCTGCTGAAATTTGTTTCAGGGAAACGGGGATAACAAAAATTAACCCGAAAGTAAATACCCATTTCATTACCGTAAGCGGTTTGTAAGAACTCATTAAAGGCTTTACCAAAACAAGAAATAGAGCATAAGAGGCCGCGTTTATCAACACCATAATATTACCCATGGTTGTGGAAGAACCAATTGTAATATTACCATTCCGAAGAATTAAATAAACCGCACCCAGGAACCCCAGCATAATTCCAATGGCTTTTGTCCAGGTAATCCTGTCTTTTATGATGAAATGTGACATCACCAATACGAAAATGGGTGTTCCCACCATAATAATGGAAGCATTGATGGGTGTTGTCAGATTCAAGCCTTCAAAAAATAATATTTGATTGATAGCTACACCAAAAATTGCAGCCACAAACATTCTTCTCAAATCAGTCCGGGATACTTTTTCACCTCCAATGATCATATCCACAATCCAAAAAACAGTTGAAGCACCAACCACACGAAGAACGATAACAGCACGAGGTTCCAACCAATGAGGCATAATACCCTTAGCTATTACAAAATTCAATCCGAAAATCAGGTTTGCTCCCAGCAAAGCCAGGTGCGCCTTTACATTCTCCGACTTCATAGACTTCAATAAATTGGATTATATGACAATGTATACTTAGCGATATCACATCTCAAACTAAGTATGTATTAAATTGGGTTACGACGATCAAAAAGGGAGATCCCCTTCTTCATCCATTGGGTCGGAAATATTTGCCGACAAGTCCTCCGGTGAAAGTGGAGGAATATTTCCTTCTTCTTTCTGAAGTCGCCAGGCACGTATATCCGTATACCACCGCTCATTAAATTCTCTTGACTCGATATTCACAGAAACGCTTACCTGGTCTCCGACACTAATACCCTCCAGACTTTTCACTTTATCGCCCCAAAGACCGATGCATACTTTTTTAGGATACTGCTCATCTGTCTCTATAATAAATTCCTGCTTTTCCCATTTTCCATTGCGTCCTTCACCACTAACCAAAGGCAGTTTTTTTACTAATCGTCCTTTCAGGTCTAAACTCATGTTGTAAATTTTATCAGATTAAATTATTTAAAAAGTATTGAACTAAAACAATGCATTTGCTATCAGACTTTCAGCAAAATAATTATTAAGCTAAAACCTATTAATCGTTTGCCGTAATGCTACCAGGTGAGTGAGCAAATTCTCAAGTAGATCCAGCCTTAACATATTGGCACCATCTGATTTAGCTACAGCCGGATTTGGGTGTGTTTCCAAAAAAATACCATCTACTCCGACAGCAACTCCTGCACGGCCAATGGTTTCAATCAGATCAGGTTTTCCACCTGTAACACCCTCACTTTGATTGGGTTGTTGAAGTGAATGGGTAATATCCAAAACCACAGGCACACCGGCTTTCTGCATGGCAGGAATATTACGATAATCTACAACCAAATCTCCATATCCAAACATGCTGCCTCTTTCAGTTAACCACACGTTCTCATTTCCGGTAGAACGAACTTTTTCAGCAGCAAATTTCATAGAATCACCTGATACAAATTGTCCTTTCTTGATATTCACTACCTTTCCTGTTTTTCCTGCTGCGATCAGCAATTCAGTCTGGCGGCAGAGAAATGCAGGAATCTGAAGCACATCCACATATACAGAAGCCATTTCAGCTTCTTCCGGAGAGTGGATATCTGTTACTACCGGAATCTCAAGTTCTCTTGAAATATCCCTGAGGATATTCAAGGCTTTTTCATCTCCAATTCCAGAAAATGAATCCATCTTCGAACGATTGGCTTTCCGGTATGAAGCTTTGAAAATAAAAGGAATTTCAAGCTTGTCAGTAATTCTTTGAATTTCTTTTGCAATAGGATAAGCCATATTTTCGTCTTCAATAACACAAGGCCCGGCCATTAAAAAGAAATTATCTTTATCTGTATATTTTATATTCGGCAGATTTTCAACACTTTTATACATAGAATAGAATTTTTACAAAGTTAAAAATGTTCTGTTTGCGTTTTACTGTTTTGCCATAGCATCCTCTAATGAAAATGGGTACTCCACTTTTTCAAGAAAAAGCCCCTTTGCAGGAACGGAATAGCCCGCCCTTGAGCGATCCTTTGCATTGATTATATCTTCAACTTCCCTGGGCTTCATTTTTCCTTTACCTACTTCCATTAATGTTCCGACAACGGCGCGCACCATATTCCTTAAAAATCTGTCAGCTGAAATGGTAAAAATCAATTTATCACCCTGCACTTCCCAGTAAGCTTCTTTAATGACGCAATCATTGGTTTTAGTTTGTGTATGAAGTTTTGAAAAGCTCGTAAAATCAGTATATTTCTGTAAATATCCAGCAGCTTCCTGCATGGCTTCCAAATCCAAAGGACCTGTATACTCCAGACAAAAATCTCTTTCAAAAGGATTCTTTCTTCTTGATATATAATACTTGTAAGTCCTTTGTGTGGCGCTAAACCTGGCATGGTAATCCTTTGGCACCTGACACAAACCAAGAATCACAATATCCTTTGAAAGAAAACTGTTCAGTTTAGCTACAAAGTCTTCTTCCAGAAAATGCAAAGGGACGGTTAAATCAAAATGGGCGTAAAATTCGCGCGCGTGGACTCCAGTATCCGTTCTGCCACATCCTACAAGATTAACTTCATCGCCCGTCATCACACCAATTTTATGGTTCAGCTCCTCCTGCACAGTAGAAGCATTCTCCTGTATTTGCCAGCCATGATAAGCTGTCCCCTTATATGCTAACTTGAGAAAATACCGAACCATCTTTATTTCAATTTGAGAACAAGATTATCAGGAATTCAGGGCTTTCCAAAGCATATCCTTCATCTCAGTCAACCCCTGCTGCGCGACAGAAGAAATGAACACCGAAGGCACATCAGGCAGTTCTCTTTTTATCTCTACCATCAATTCTGCATCCAGCAAATCTGATTTCGAGATGGCCAACACCCTCTGTTTATCAAGCAATTCAGGATTGTATTGCTTAAGCTCGTTAAGCAATATATTATATTCCTTTTTAATATCACCGGAATCAGAAGGGACTAAAAACAGCAAGACGGAATTTCTTTCAATATGACGCAAGAACCTCAATCCAAGCCCTTTTCCTTCATGGGCACCTTCAATAATTCCAGGAATATCCGCCATGACAAAAGACTGTTGATCACGGTATGAAACAATACCAAGGTTAGGTTTTAAAGTAGTGAAAGGATAATCAGCTATTTCAGGTTTGGCTGCAGAAAGTACTGAAAGCAACGTCGATTTTCCGGCATTGGGAAATCCTACGAGCCCTACATCGGCGAGAAGTTTTAGCTCAATGATTATTTCTGTCTCAACACCCTCTTCTCCAGGCTGTGCATATTTAGGAGCCTGGTTGGTAGCTGACTTAAAATGGTCATTTCCCTGACCTCCTCTGCCACCCTTTAACAAAACCAATTCCTGCTTATCATCTACAATCTCACCCAACACCTCCATGGTCTCCGCATTTCGCATCAAGGTTCCAATGGGAACATCAACTACAATATCCTTTCCGCTGGCACCGGTACTTCTCTGACCACTGCCTGATTCTCCATTTTCTGCATGCAGATGCTTTGTATAACGCAAATGCAGCAAAGTCCACATCTGAGCATTTCCCCTGAAAATAATGTTGCCGCCGTCACCGCCGTCACCGCCGTCCGGGCCACCCTTAGGAAGATATTTTTCGCGCCGGAAATGCACAGAACCAGCTCCTCCGTTTCCTGAACGGCAATAAATCTTTACATAATCAACGAAATTCGATGAGGCCATAATAAACTAAATTGGAAGTGCAAAAATAGTGTAAAAGCTTTAATCCTTAATTTTATGAATCAACAAAAGCCCATCTCTAACCGATAACAAAACCTGCTCAACTCTGTCGTCATCCCGAATGTGGTCGTTAAAATTCCTGATACCCAGCGTTTCCTTATCAGGGTTTTTGTCCTCGACTGCTTTTCCTCCCCACAATACATTGTCAGCCAGAAAGAAACCACCTTTTTGTAGTTTTGGAAACGCAAGTTCATAATAATCTTTGTATTGAGATTTATCTGCATCAATAAATATCAAGTCGAAAGTCTCCTCTAATGAAGGGATAATTTCGCGGGCATCACCTTCAATAAATCTTATTTTCCCGTTACTCTTTGATTTGTCAAAATATCGCTTTGCAAATCCTGCTATTTCCTCGTTTTTATCAACTGTGATAATGTATCCATCTTCGGGTAAAGCCTGTAGCATAGAAAGTGCAGAATATCCCGTAAATGTACCTATCTCCAGAATTCTTTTGGGCTTAAGCATAGCCACTATCATTTCAAGAAATTTACCCTGAACCTTACCGGAAAGCATATTAGGGTAGTAGGTTTTCTGATGTGTTTCACGGTTCAGTTCATGTAATATGGTAGTTTCGTCTGATGTATGGTTCTCTATATATTCATCAATTTCTCTGTTTAACATGATATCTGATTTTAAATAAAAGTTTTATTAACTGAAAGTATGACACCTTCATTTATGCACTGAAGCCTATTTATTATTATAAATTAGTGTGCTTTGAGACGATGGCTCAAAAACGACTGACGCAACTTCTAAAATATCCTCCGCTGTGATGGCATCTATCAATCTGAATATTGTTTCAGAATCGTTTACACTTTCTTTATAAAGAAAAGCCTTAGCTACTTCCAGCATCTCATTCAAAGGTAACTCATCATTCAAGGCAATCTGTCCTTTAAACTGCTGCTTAGCTCTTGTCAGTTGTAAGGTTCCCAGTTTTTGCTTTCTGAGTTTGTCAAGTTCTAGTTTCACCAGTACCAGGCTCTTGTCGACATGTTTTGCATCTGTTCCAAGATAGACCCCGAAAAAACCAGTATCTGAATATGTTTGCACCGTAGATTCAATCGTATAAGCAAAGCCATATTTTTCCCTGATCCCCAGGTTAAGCCTTGAATTCATAGCCGGGCCGCCCAACAAGTTATTCAGCAATAAAAGCGACATTTTCTGCGGGTGATTGATAGAAAAAGCAATATTTCCAGTAAGGCAATGCGACAAATAGGACTGTTTTTGAATAACTTTTCTGGAAGGCGTATAGTTCTCAAAAGCGGGCCTTATGACCTCTTTTTTATTCTCCGGAATATCCTCAAAATATTTTCGAACAAGCCTTACAAGCTTCTCAAAATCAATTTGTCCTACAGATGAAATTACCATCTTCCGGGTGTCGTAATTTCTCTTTATGAAACGAAAAATATCTTTTTTGGTAAAGGCTTCCACATGTGATTGATCTCCCAGAATATTTCTTCCTAACGGGTGTCCGTCAAAGAGTAAATCCTCAAAATCGTCTAAAATAAGCTCGGCAGGATTATCCTGATAGGAATTGATTTCATCCAGCACCACATCTTTTTCCTTTTCAATTTCCTTTTCAGGAAAAGTGGAATGAAAAGCCACATCTGCAAATATTTCAAGAGAACGATCGTAATATGGGCTTAAAAACGAAGCATAAATACAAGTTTCTTCCTTGCTTGTGTATGCATTCAGTTCTCCGCCAACATTCTCAATCCTGCTTATAATATGATACGCCTTCCTTTTTTGAGTCCCTTTAAAAATCATGTGCTCAATAAAATGAGCCATGCCGTTCTCTTGTTCCTGCTCATCACGCGAACCCGTATCAACCATAAGTCCGCAGTGCGAAATCTGCCCGGCAATTTGCCGATGCACAATTCTTATACCGTTTTTTAACTGATAATACTGGTATGCCAACTTTTTTCTTTTCAATGAATTGAGGTGCAAAGATAAAAGAAAGCCCGGGTTTAAAAGCGATGCCTGAAAACATTTACGAAAACCATTGCGGAAATATTATTTAGAATAATTTTAAATGTTAAATAATACAAAAATAGTATGCATGCGAACTAATTTTAATATATATTTGTATGCATGCGTAATAAAATTGATGAATAAATGAAGCTGAACGAAACCATAGAATTTTATATAAGAACCACATCTTTAGCGCTTTCCAGAATGTATAACGTCATAGCAAATCAGTATGGGATTACACAAACTGTAGGTTATATATTAACTTATGTAGAAAAAGAAGGAACCCCCTCTACCAAACTGGCTCAACAGCTTGGAATGAAAAATTCGAGTCTGACCCGGCTGCTGAAAAAGATGGAAGACGACGGATGTATCACTCGGGTAATCGATCAGAACGATAAAAGGATTATTCGCATTTTCCTGACTCCTCAAGGCGTGGAAAGAAGAAAAATTGCAAAAAAAACTGTTCTGGAGTTCAATGAAAAGTTGATGCAAAAAGTTAGCAAAAGAGACCTTGACACCTTTTTCAAAGTTTTCGACATCATCAAAGAACAAGTGGCAGATGAGATTACCGATGCCACCAAAAGAGTATCTGTGAATCATTAAAATTTCATTAACCTAATCTGATATATTATGTTACGAAGAATTAAAAAAGTTGCTCTGCTGGGTTCCGGAGTCATGGGCTCCGGTATTGCCTGTCACTTTGCCAACGTAGGTCTTGAGGTTATGCTCATTGATATTGTCCCCCGTGAGCTAACTGAAGAAGAAAAAGCCAAGGGCCTGACACTGCAAGACAAAACTGTAAGAAACCGGATTGTAGACAAATCACTGCAAGCCGCATTAGTTTCAAAGCCTTCCCCTATCTATAAAAAAGAATTTGCCAATCGAATCAAAACAGGGAATTTTGATGATGACCTGTCAAAAATAAAGGACTATGATTGGGTAATTGAGGTCGTGGTTGAAAGACTGGACATCAAACAGCAGGTATTTGAGAAAGTAGATAAATTGAGAAAACCCGGGACATTGGTTACATCCAATACTTCAGGTATCTCTATTGATATTATGGCGGAAGGAAGAAGTGATGATTTTAAAAAGAATTTCTGCGGGACA
This sequence comes from Bacteroidales bacterium, assembly GCA_014860665.1. Taxonomy (GTDB): domain Bacteria; phylum Bacteroidota; class Bacteroidia; order Bacteroidales; family F082; genus Sulfidibacterium. The sequence continues at coordinate 7,975 of JACZJI010000089.1, forward strand.
CACTTCTTCAATCCTCCTCGCTATTTGCAGTTGTTTGAAATCATCCCCTCAAAATACACTGATCCTGAAGTACTATCATTTCTCAGCGATTATGCAGCTAAATTCCTTGGAAAAACTCCTGTGCTTGCTAAAGATACTCCGGCTTTCATTGCCAACCGTATTGGTACCTTTTCCATCATGGACTTATTTAATAATGTAAAAAAATATGGTCTGACCATCCCGGAAATTGACAAGCTTACCGGTCCGGTGATTGGTCGTGCAAAATCTGCCACTTTCCGCACAGCTGATGTAGTAGGATTGGATACGCTGGTGCATGTTGCCAATTACATTCACGATACGGTTCAGGATGAACGCGTTGATGCGTTCAAAATTCCGGATTATCTTCAAAGGATGTTGGACAACAAATGGTTGGGCTCCAAAACAAAACAGGGATTCTTTAAGAAAGTGGAAGAAGGCGGTGTAAAGAAATTCTTAAACATCAATTTCGATACGTTGGAGTATCAGGAAGATCCCAGACCTAAATTCTCAGTATTGGAAAAAACAAAACCCATCGATGACCTCCGTAAACGCATGCCTGTCTTGTTAGCTGATGGGGGAAAAGCGGGGGCCTTTTATCGTGATATTTTTTATAACTTATTCCAATATAGTTCGAACCGGATCCCCGAAATCACAGGAGACATCTATAAAGTAGATGATGCCTTGAACGCCGGCTTCGGTTGGAAGCTGGGACCGTTCCAGACATGGGATGCTGTTGGTGTTTCTGAAACCGTAAAAGCTATGGAGGAAGCTGGTAAGAAACCTGCTGCCTGGGTATATGACATGCTGAATACCGGAATTACTTCTTTTTATTCTGTTAAAGATGGATTCAAACATTATTATGATTTGGAATCCAAGGCTTACAAAGTAGTTCCGGGACAGGAAAATACATTATCACTTGAAGTGCTGAGAGACACAAAAGTAATCTGGGAAAACAAGGATGTCAGCATTTTTGATTTAGGCGATGGTGTATTGAACGTGGAATTTCACTCAAAGATGAATACCATCGGACAGGGAACTTTGGAAGGGTTGAATAAAGCTGTCGACATGGCAGAGGCAGAATACAAAGCCCTGGTTATTTCCAATGAAGGGGATAATTTCTCTGCAGGAGCCAACGTCGGTATGATTTACATGCTGGCTATTGAACAGGAATGGGAAGATCTGAACATGGCAGTTCAGTGGTTCCAGAAAACAACCATGAGATTACGCTATTCCTCTATTCCTGTCATTGCAGCACCTCACGGAATGGTGTTAGGTGGCGGTTGCGAGGTATGTATGCACAGCGATAAAGTTATTGCTCACGCAGAGACATACATGGGTCTTGTTGAGTTCGGAGTCGGATTAATTCCTGGTGGTGGCGGAACCAAAGAGTTTGCCCTCCGCCTGGGCGATGAACTAAAACCCGGAGATATCAGGACCAATGCTTTCCTGAACCGTTATTTAAGCATCGGACAAGCTAAAGTTTCCACATCGGCTTATGAAGCTTTTGATTTAGGTTATCTGCGTCCGGGTCAGGATGAAGTGATTGTAAGCCGTGCGCATCAACTGGCTTATGCCAAAAAAGTAGCGCTGGATATGGCCGACAAAGGATATTCCCAACCTGCACCTCGTAATGATGTCAAAGTACTGGGACGTGAAGCTCTTGGAATGGTATATGTCGGATCTGATGGCTTTAAAACAGGACACTACATGTCGGAACATGATGGCCTGATTGCAGAGAAGCTGGGATGGGTACTTTCAGGAGGCGAAATATCACAAGCTTTAACGGAAGTTTCAGAGCAATATCTCCTTGATTTAGAACGAAAAGCTTTTCTTGAACTCTGCATGCAGCGCAAAACGCTGGAGCGCATGAACAGCCTCATTACCAAGGGAAAAATCCTGAGAAATTAACCATTGTTTAACCTGAAAATAATAAAATTATGAATGCATATATTGTAGGAGGATATCGTTCGGCAATAGGAAAAGCGCCCCGTGGCTCATTGCGTTTTACACGCCCTGATGACATTGCCGCTACCGTAATCAGACATCTGATGAACGATTTCCCGCAAATTGAAAAATCTGAAATAGATGATATCGTAGTCGGAAATGCGTTTCCGGAAGCCGAAATGGGTATGAACATGGGCCGTTTGCTTTCACTAATGTCTATGGACACAGTGGACGTTCCTGGTTCGACTATCAACCGTTTCTGCTCATCAGGAATTGAATCAATAGCCATTGCTTCCGCAAAAATATCAGCAGGAATTGCTGATATCATCATCGCCGGAGGAGCTGAAACCATGTCCATGATCAACATGGGAGGCTGGCGTCTGGTTCCCAATCCGGATGTTGCGAAAACAAATCCCAACTGGTACCTGGGTATGGGGCTTACATCGGAAATGGTAGCGCGCGAGTATGGCCTCAAACGTGAGGATCTGGATGAATTTGCAGTCAATTCCAATGTTAAGGCAATTAATGCTATCGAAAAAGGATATTTCAAAGATCAAATCGTCCCCATCACCGTGAAGGAAAATTACTATGAAGATGGAAAGATGAAGACGCGCGAAACCATTTTTGACATGGACGAAGGCCCACGCAAGGGAACCACTTTAGAAGGATTGGCCAAACTCAGACCAGCTTTTGCTGCAGACGGACTTTCTACAGCTGGGAATTCATCGCAAATGTCTGATGGGGCAGCTTTTGTATTGGTAGTATCCGAGAAAGCTCTTAAACGCTACAACCTAACACCTATTGCACGTTTGGTTGATTATCAGGTTGCAGGTGTTGATCCTTATAAGATGGGTATTGGTCCTGTAAAAGCTATCCCGAAGGTATTGAAACATGCAGGGATGAAAATGGAAGATATCGACCTCATCGAATTGAACGAAGCATTTGCAACCCAATCCATGGTGGTTGTAAAAGAGCTTGGTATCAATAAAGATATTTTGAATGTTAACGGCGGTGCTATTGCTTTAGGTCACCCGCTGGGATGCACCGGCGCCAAACTAACAGTTCAAATCCTTAACGAACTCAAACGCCGTAACAAAAAATACGGCATGGTTACCATGTGTATCGGTACGGGACAGGGAGCTGCAGGAATCTTTGAAATACTCTCCTAGTCCATTTATTATCAATCATCAAACAAGAATTATTAACTTCAAAATATTACAATTATGCCAGACAAAGAAGCTTTAAAAGGCGGCGAATTTCTCATCAAAGAAACAAGGGCGACCGATGTCTTCATCCCGGAAGAATTTGATGAAGAACAACGAATGATGGCCCAGACCTGTCGTGACTTCACGGAAACACAAGTCATACCTAATGTTGAAAAGCTGGAGCATCACGACAATGAACTGCTCGCAAAACTACTGAAGGATGCAGGAGAGTTGGGTCTGTTAGGAATTTCTATTCCTGAAGAATATGACGGTTTCGGGCAGAAATTTGTCACTTCCATGCTTACAGTGGAAGAGATGGGAAAAGGTTATAGTTATGCTGTAGCTTATTCAGCCCACACCGGAATTGGTACACTTCCTATCCTCTATTTTGGGAATAATGAGCAAAAACAAAAATATCTTCCAAAATTGGTTTCGGGTGAATACATAGGAGCTTATGCTTTAACAGAACCTGAAGCAGGTTCAGACCCGAACAGTGGAAAATCAAAAGCCATTCTCAGCGAAGACGGTAAATATTATACCCTTAACGGCGTGAAAATGTGGATTACCAATGGTGGTATTGCTGATCTCTTTATCGTTTTTGCTAAAATCAACGACGACAAGAATCTGAGCGCTTTCATCGTGGAGCGCAACTCCGAAGGCCTGACCACAGGTGCAGAAGAAGACAAAATGGGTATCCGCGGTTCATCCACTGTTCAGGTATTTTTCGACAACGTTAAAGTGCCTGCTGAAAATCTGCTGGGCGATCGCGATGGTGGATTCAAAATCGCACTTTATATCCTCAACCTGGGACGTATAAAACTGGCTGGAGCGGCTATTGGCGCCAGCAAAGCAACTATTGGTGTCAGCGTGAATTATGCAAATGAAAGAAAGCAGTTTGGCACTGCTATTGCCAATTTTGGAGCTATCAAACACAAGCTGGCTGAAATGGCCATCCGCACTTTTGCCACGGAATCTCTTACCTATCGTGCCAGCCAGAATATCGACGACGCCATTGCAGCGTTAGTTGCAGCCGGTACCGACAAAGGAAGAGCAAGCATTGAAGGTTTGCGCCAATATGGTATCGAAGCTTCCATCGCCAAAGTATTTGGTTCGGAAACTCTGGATTTTGTCGTTGACGAAGGGGTTCAGATTCATGGTGGAATGGGCTATTCAGCAGAAACTGCTGTTGAACGTGCTTACCGCGATTCCAGAATCAACCGTATATTTGAAGGTACCAACGAAATCAACCGTATGGTTGTGGTTGGAGAACTCCTGAAACGCGGAATGAAGGGAGAACTGGATCTGCTGACGCCTGCCAAAGCTGTTGCAGCCGAGCTGATGGGTATTCCTGATTTTGGAAGCACCAGTATGGATTACTATGAAGATAAACACAAATTAATTGTCAACTTCAAAAAAGCCATCCTGATGGTGGCCGGTGCAGCATTGCAGAAATTCACCACAACCCTTCAGGAACAACAGGAAATCATGATGAACGTTGCAGATATGCTGATGTACACCTATGCTGCTGAATCCACATTATTGCGTGTTGAAAAGCTCAACACTTTGTTTGATGAAACGAAACATGCTATCTATAAAGACATATTGGATGTCATGCTTTACGATACTGCTGCCAAAATCAACAAGATTGGTATTGACGCAGTAAACTCCTTCGCCGAAAGCGACGAACAGGCAGGAATGCTCATGGGAATGAAACGCTTTACCAAAGCTGCTCCCGTGAACGTTGTCGCTGCCAGGAGAAGAATTGCCGATCAAATTATTGAAGCCGGTAAGTACAATTTTTAAGTTTAGAACAATTTGGGGCAGAAGTCTGACGTATCTGCCCCATTTTTTTTGCTCCCTGATAGGTTTTTTATCTGAAAAAACCCAGTCTCATGGAAGGATTATAAAACAAAGTCAGTATCTTTATACTGAAATAAAGAACAAATTGGTGAATGGGTAAACAAAAGGACTTCAAAAAATTAGCGAACAATGGTTTTCTGTTAAAACTATTTTTTCTGCAAAAGATGCCCATGGGCATTCTCAGCGGGATGAGGGTCGTGGAATTAGACGAAAGGCATTGCAGCGTATCTGTTCCGTTCAATTATCTCACAAAAAATCCTTTTAAGTCAACTTATTTTGCAGTTCAGAGCATGGCCGCAGAGCTTTCATCCGGAGCAATGGCTATAGCTGAAGTTATGCAAGCCCCCAGTCCTGTTTCGATGCTGGTTTTGGATATGAAAGCAAACTTTACAAAAAAGGCCCGGAGTAAAGTCATTTTCACATGTGATAATGGTAAAGAAATAGCCGACGCAGTAAAAAATGCTGTTTCAACCGGAGAAGGACAAACAGTTACCATCACATCCAGAGGATTAGATACCCAGGGTGATATAGTCTCCGAATTCAAGTTTACCTGGACATTTAAAGCAAAAAATCAGCACTAATTCCTTTTTTATTTAAAATTTATCTCAATCGATTGAAATAACAACCTAATCTGTCAACTATGAAACTGGAACGAAACTTTGACATCCTTGATCAAAATGTGGTGATGCACAACCATGAAGCCTCTCTCTCTATCAAAAGAAACGGTAGATGGGAAAATTTCAGTACCAACCAATATAAAGAGAATGTAGACTTATTTAGCTACGGTTTGCTGGCTTTGGGTTTTCAAAAAGGAGAAAAAATACTTACCATTTCCAACAACCGTCCTGAGTGGAATTTTGTGGATTTGGGGATGGGACAGATTGGAGTAATTCATGTTCCGGTGTATCCTAATATTGGCGATGATGAAACCCGCTATATTCTGGGGCACTCCGACGCAAAAATCATAATAGTATCCTCAAAGGAATATTTTAAAAGAATTAAAACCCTGGCTGCCGATATTTCTAAAATCGAGAAAATTTACACCTTCGACAAGGTGAAAGGTGCGCCCCATTGGACAGAAATTCTGGAAGCAGGGAAAAAGGAACAGAAAAAATTTGAAGCTGAATTACCAAAAATTAAGGAAAGCATCTCCAAAGACGACCTGCTTTCTATTATTTACACTTCAGGAACAACAGGACGCTCCAAAGGCGTCATGCTGACCCATTTCAATTTCATGAGTAATGTGCAGGCAACACAACTTCTACTGCCAGTCAATCCAAAAGAACGGTGGCTGAGTTTTTTGCCCATGTGCCATGTATTGGAAAGAATGGTTAACTATTTGGTCCAGTCGATGGGATTGGACGTTTACTATGTGGAAAGTATCGATACGCTGGGTGAAAACATGAACGAATGCCATCCTCATGGTTTCGCATCTGTTCCGCGGGTTCTGGAGAAGCTCTACGATAAAATCACGTTAAAAGCTAAGGAGCTTCATGGCATAAAACGTTCGATCTTCGACTGGGCTGTTGACCTTGGTTTACGATACGAAGATGATCCTGCAAAACGAAACGGATGGTACAATCTGCAGCTTTCGCTTGCCAGGAAGCTGGTTTTCAGCAAATGGCATGAAGCATTGGGAGGAAATCTGAGAGTCGTTATTTCAGGTGGAGCATCCCTTCAGCCCAGGCTGGCTAAAATCTTCAGTGCTGCTGGCATCAAGCTTGCTCAAGGCTACGGACTTACAGAAACATCGCCGGTTATTTCAGTAAACTGGGATGAATACCCACATATGCAGGCTGGTAGTGTAGGTCCAATTATCGAAAATGTGGAAGTTCAGATTGCAGAAGATGGGGAAATCCTGATGAAAGGTCCAAACCTGATGGTGGGATACTATAAAGATCCTGAAAGGACAAAAGAGGTTATCGATGAAGATGGTTGGTTCCATACCGGAGACATCGGGAAAATTGAAAACGGCGTATTATGGATTACTGACCGGAAAAAAGAAATTTTCAAACTTACCACCGGTAAATATGTAGCACCGCAAATCGTTGAGAATCTTTTTAAAGAATCACCACTCATTGAGCAGATTTTGGTAGTGGGTGAAGGAGAAAAATTTGCAGCTGCCATCATCAGTCCGAATTTTCATTATTTGCACGGATGGTGCTTTAAAAACAATATCAAATTCAGGAACAATCAGGATTTGATTCATCATCCGAAAGTATTACAGCGTTATCAGGAAGAGGTGGATCATATTAATGAAGGTTTGGGACACCACCAACAGGTGAAGAAATTTGCACTGACCTGCCGCGAGTGGACAACGGAAACCGGGGAACTATCCCCCACCCTGAAACTCAAACGAAACTATCTGAAAAAACTTTACGGTCTGAAACTGGATTATATCTACGGTTATTCCGATGAATTTGGGGATATTGGATTGCCTGAAGAAGCAGATCCTGCTAAATAGGACACATTTTCCATATAGATAAAGCCCGGGGTTTGCAAGCAAATTCCGGGCTTTATTTTTAACTTTGCCACCAAATTACAGCGAATGTCAAAGATCAGAGTTGCCATTAACGGCTTTGGCCGAATCGGGCGCATTACTTTCCGGAATATTCAAAAGAACAACAATATGGAGGTGGTTGCCATCAACGACCTTACGGATTCCGCTAACCTTGCACATCTTTTAAAATATGATTCCGTACAGAGGGCCTTTTACGGTGTGGTGGAACACAACGGAGGCCACATTTATGTCAACGGAAAGCAAATCCTGACCTTACAAGAACCTGATCCGGGAAAACTTCCGTGGAGAGAGCTGGGTGTTGACGTGGTGATTGAATCCACCGGCCAGTTTGTGGACCGTAAAGACGCCATCAAACATGTGGAACTTTCCGGAGCAAAGAAAGTAATCATTTCTGCTCCTGCCAAAGGCGAACGCGATGATGTAAAATACGTGGTTCTGGGTGTTAATGACGAGATCATCGATAAAAAGGATGTGATCATTTCCAATGCCTCCTGCACTACCAACAATGTGGCTCCGCTGATCATGATCCTGGATGAGCTCTGGGGCATTGACAAAGCATTTATGACAACGGTTCATTCGTATACAAAGGATCAGAACCTTGTTGACGGTCCACATCAGGACTGGCGCCGTGGAAGGGCTGCTGCTTATTCCATCGTGCCAACAACCACGGGCGCTGCCAAAGCCGCCACCAAAATATTTCCACATCTTGAACACAATCTGGGTGGTGCCGGAATCCGCGTTCCCGTTCCGGATGGCTCACTCACCGACCTCACCTGCACCCTGAAAAAGTCCACCAGCGTGGAAGAGATCAATGCGGCTTTTAAGGAAGCTGCCGATGGCCGGTTAAAAGGCATTTTGCAATATACCGAAGATCCTATTGTCTCGGCTGACGTTATCGGCAATTCACATTCTGCTGTTTTTGACGCCAACCTAACCGCCGTTCTGGGTGATAAAAACAAACTGGTGAAGGTGGTCGCATGGTACGACAATGAAATGGGTTATTCAAGCCGCTTGGTGGAACTGATTGAAAAGTTTGTTTAAAACAGACTGAAAATACTGTTAAAATCTAACACAAAGGGTTGCCGGAACCTCGGCAACCCTTTTATTTTTCCTTTTGAAATACGTATTTATCACGTTTACTGTTATTTTATTAACGGTATTTATATCACATATAAATTATGATATAAATCATATTTTATGTACTTATTGAAATAATTAGATTTTAAAATATTTTAATTTTGGCACTAAAATAAAGGGCTTTACCTGTGAACCAGTTCGCGACCATGATTCAGCCCTCATCTTTAACCTAATTAATTAATCATAAATTATTAATGTGTTATGAAAAAATTATTCCTGTTATTAATCACACTTCTTTTTACAATGGGGGTTTATGCCCAGAGCGGAACGATCATGTTGAGCAATGACGCACAAAGCGCAGGAAGAGGCGGGACATCCATTGGTGTTTTCAATTCCTACGAGCTGATGATGTCCAACCCGGCAGGATTGTCTTTTGTTAAAAATTCGACTTTGGATCTGAATTTGTCTGTAATGAGATCGCAGACCTATTTCAAAAATACCCTCAATGATACGTATGGAAAAACTGATTATAACCCCCTTCCGGATCTGGGATATGTGCATGCATCCAAAAACAACTCCAAATGGGCCTGGGGCATTGGTGCCTTTACCCAGGGTGGTATGGGTGCCGATTTCTCTTTGAACAATGCCTTGTACGTGGATGCCCAGGGAAATTATGTGAAACAAACCTACCATTCCAAATTTGCCATGATGGAATTCGGACCGTCTGTGGCTTATAAACTCTCAAACAAATTCTCTGTGGGTATTTCTGCCCATCTGGTATACAGCATGATGGAGTTCCGGATGCCTTTCGGAATGAACCCCGCTGTCATGGCCGGTGAAGCCATGCCCGGAATGACCTTCGGACAGATGTTTGCAGCAAGTCCTGCCCAGGGTGGTTTCGGTTATAATGAAGTGATTGCTTCGGCCAACATGAACAACCTCAATGTGATCAGCTGGACCGGCAAAATCGGTTTCGCTTACAAACCCAATGAAAAATGGTCCTTCGGCCTCAACTTCAATTTGCCAACTATCCTGAATTTCAAAAACGGGAAAGCCAGCATGGACATGACTGCCCAATTCAACGACGCTTTCGGAAAGGCTGTCCAGGGCTATATGGCACAAAATCCGGGGAGCACCTCCAGTGAAGCCATGGCCGCTGTTGCCAGCGAATTCAGTGCCATGGGCATCAATCTTTCAGAGGGAGTAGCCGGAACTTACGACCTGAATCTTAAGATGAAAATGCCTCTGTCCATCGGTTACGGAATGTCTTATCAGGCATCATCCAAATTAAACCTGGCTTTAGATGTTATCTGGACCAATTGGGCAAATGCCTTCGACAAAATGGAGATGACGCTGTCCAACGGAACGAACAGCAACATCAACACCATGCTGGGAAGCTCAGGTTTTACCTATAATTTCCCGTTGAACTGGAAAAATACGGTTACCGTGAAGTTCGGCGCTGAATACCAGTTCACCCACCGGTTTGCATTAAGGGCTGGTTACGATTACAACAACAATCCCGTACCGGCATCCACGTTATTCCCAATATTCCCTGCTATCGTAGAAAATCACGTAACATTTGGGGGTTCTTACCTTATTGGAAAAAGGTTCACAATCAACGCAGCAGTTGAAGGAGCTTTATTCAACAAACAAACAGCTACCGATCCCAGTGCCATTCAATCTGAATTCTCAGGAAGCACCAGTGGCTTAAAAACAATGATTGGCCACATCTCGTTCAGTTACAAATTATAAAGGGTTTTGATTCTTTAAACCGGAACACCCCGAAGGAAAATTCCTCCGGGGTGTTTTTTTCCTTGATCACAACCGGGATTACTGAAAAGTTTTCATCCCTGGGAAAAGAAAAATCCTGAAGATTCTGCAAATCCGGTGAATTATAACACAAGGGCAACCCCATCCAATTCAAAACACCAGATCGTCTAAATGACCACCTTCCCTACCCATTGGCTGGTAGAAATCTCGTTGGGACTCTTTCTATAAGTTGGATGAAACAGGTTTCGGAAGGTGATAAAAAAATGCACTTCGTCACCTTTCTCTATTTCCGGAAGCCGCATAGTCAATTGCCCGGCAGACCGATTTACTGAAGAAGTCTCTCGCGTAGAATTTAAAGTACGGCTGTTGAGTGCCAAAACCATGGCCACATCGTCAGCGGCACTCATGGTTCCCGCTTCAGGATTTCCCCAACGCAAGACAATCGTTCCGTTTTCGGGTTTGTCCAAATCCAAATCATTAACACCTGCCAGGTTCCCCTGGCTTAACAACAACCATTCTGGTGAAGCCGGCATACCGGCTTCACGGTAGCGCTTCAGATTCACCGACAAAGCGGTGTGAAAAGGGGAACGCCCTTCCGCCACATGAAAAAACCCCTGGGAAATAAACGGTTTTACCCTTTGCATGTGTTTCATCACCCAGGCAAAATCACCCTGATATTGCTTTTGTTTTCCCTGCGCTTTCTTGCGCTTTCCAAAAGGAAGCGTGCGCATCACAGTTTTTCCGTTTAATTTATATATTACTGCATTTCCAAAGCGGCCTTTGAATTCACTCAAAAGGCCGCCGCCTTCAATAATTGCCATAACCTCTATTTTTTTTGATAAACACTCTGGTTGGGAGGGTTCATATCTTGTTGATGGTCAAAGGTAAGAAAAGCTTACATTAATTCCAAATTCTGCCGATCTATATTCGAAAAAAAACGAAGGAACTTCGAACTAACCTCGAACTAACCTCGGTCGAATCTTGATTGAATCATAGCTTTGGGACGGTTCATGATCGGCGATAACCCCGCTTTGATGAATCAAACAGAGATACCAGTTTTCACGGCAAATTCATGAGCCTCATTAGGATTAAAATGCAGAAGGAAAAAGTGAGAATTATTGTTTTAAGGATTTTTCAGCCAGGCACTCTTCGAGCTATTCCACCTGAATAATATTGTTTTTAATGGCAAATTTCACGAGGTCCACTGTGGTTTTCAACTCAATCTTTTTCATGATGTTGTTTTTGTGGGTTTCCACAGTCCGTACACTAATAAATAATTTTTCAGCAATTTGCCGGTTGGAATAGCTTTCCGCGAAAAGTGTTAGCACCTCCAACTCTCTTGCAGAAAGCAGTTTCATTTTATTTTCTTTCTCTAAAGGCGCCACATTCTGATCTGACAAATAACTGTGAAGCAGAATATCTGTAATGGATCGGGCATAAAATTCATGTCCGTTGCGCACAGTGTATATCGCTTCCAGAACTTCTTCACGCGTGGTATCGTAAGCCAGATGCCCTTTTGCACCGGCTTTTATCGTTTTCAAAAGGAAATTCTCATCATTAAACATTGAAAGGACAAGAACCTTGGTCTTGGTTGTACTTTGCGTAAAAAGCAGGATCGATTCAAGGTCTTTTACCTGCGGAGTGAAAAAGGATACCAATGCGATGTGCACCGGCTTTTCACCATTGTATTTCTGGAGATGTTCCATACTTTCAAAACTCCCCACAATTTCAATGTCATCTCCATTACTAACTAATGCTCCCAAAGCGTCTGCTATGATTGGGTACTGACTTACCAGAGCAACAGATATCATCTTAACAGGCTTATTTTCGTTTGCGAAGTTAAGAAATAATTGGGATTTAAAACGTTTTCTGAACGCTTAACCTAACATATTACCGATTAAATTTTGGCTTAGTCCTTTAAGGAAAAGGGATTAATATCAAAGAAAAATAAGCTTTCTCCCCTTAAACAATTCTTCAATTTCAGGAGGTGGCCCCAGAAATTCCTGTCGAAAACGATCCATTTCACCTTTGGTCTGCTCAGACAACAGCTCAGACATTTCTTCCATAACTTCTTCTCCGATGGCCATCGGTGGAGTATTCATGATCATGCGGTTTCCATCAAATTGACCGATTAACTGATACTCCTTCATCTCAGCAACCGGTTTATCTTTGAAGAAGCATTTTGAAAGCCAGTCTTTCAAATCAAAATTAGCCAAATCAATGGTGATATAAGGGCCTCCTTTTTCAGAGATTATTCGCTGATAATATTCTGTGAGGTTTCTCATGGACTCTTCCGACATTCCCTTTTGCATTTCCTGGTAGCAATCCAGACACATGGCATATTCAAAAAGAGTAGCATTATACTGACTTTCAGCGTAATTCTTCATCGCTTTTTCGATCACATAGCGGGTTCCGTCCTTCAGCAGATCTTTACCACAAACCACACACGTATCAAAAGGTTTGCCCTCACTGTCAGAATAAAATTGCTCCGGAATATCAACCATAAATTCGTCCATAGCGAAATGAAGTTTGAAACAGCAAAGTTAAGTGTAAAACGAACATTTTATCACTAAAAGTATATTTTCCAGTGAAGAAGTTTTATTCACTGATTATCCTCACCAGAGCCCCGGTTGACGGATCAAGCTGAATATGAGAATTTCCCATGGCCGCAGTGGTTACTACACCAAGTTGGGGAATTGTAAAAATATCAGAATAAAATGCATTTCCTTCCACAACAACACTTACACTGGCCTTAACAGGAATGCGATAGAAAAGCTCATCAGGAGCCGCTGTCGTAGCAGAAGAAATATTTTCCATATCATTCATCGGAGAAACATTCAGCGTAACAGCTTCTGTATTTCCACTTTTGGCAATATATTGCATGAGTGTCTTTGTAAGATGCCCCTTTTCGGGATCAAATTCGAAGTTCCTGACTACGGTAGTGCGTGTCTCTTTCCCGAGAAACAAAGCAAGGTATTCATCCTCAAGCTTTTTCAGCTGGTCATCCATATATTTAATGCCCTCACCATAATTCACTTCCTGATAACCCGTTAAAAGGTTAAAACGATTTGTACGGATTTTGTGAATCAGCTGAGCCGCATCGTTTGCCTGCTCTTCCGGAGTAAGGTTAATCCAGGATGTTCTAAATTTAAACCTTTTGATAGTCACGGTATCAATAGTGACTTTCCTGACCAGCGTATCTATTTGCTGAGCCCGGCTGTACATGGCTCCCATACTAAACCTTCCTCCATTCATATCATTGGAATACACCAAAATCTGACTGGAAGTTTGTCCGGATTTCTCGTCCTTTTTATCTTCAATTTTAAACCCGTATCCTATCAGTTCTCCATCACTACTTAGCTGAAAGCTGGAAACTCTGGGATTTTTGGAAGATCTTTCCCTGGGAAATTCAATAAAATAAGCGTGTGAGGGATCTGCTACTGTGACGGGTTCAACTTTTACGGAAAGAAGCTTATAATACGTTGCACCAGTCTTGATATAATTATCTGTACCAAGATATTTCTGGGCATATTCAGCAAAAGGCCCGGGAATCTGTCTTACTTCTTCCATTACCAAATGAACTTTGAACACAGTTTTAGGAAGTGCATAATATATTCCCGTGGTGCCAGGAAGCAGTTTTTTACCTGTGGCCCTTGTGACCATATACTGTTGTTGCGCCCTTACCTGCCCGAAAGCGGTAAGAAGCGCAACTAACAAGATCATGTTCAGAAAATAATTTCTTGGTCTCATCCGTATAATTTTAAGTTTTTAAATGTCGGATGGAACTTACCATGTCGTTTTTATTCATTAATTACACAAAAGATCATGAATAAAAATGGCATGAACGTTTTATAGTTTTGTTCCAAAGACCAAAACTACAAAAAACCTCTATTTCAGAAACAACAACTCTCTGAATTTTGGCAAAGGCCACAATTCATCATCAACCATCAGTTCGAGTTTGTCGACATGTCTTCTGATTTTTTCGAAATAAGGTAATACGCTGTCGTGATAAGCTTTAGCCTGCTCAGGATAAGATTCAATCTTATTGGCCACTTTTCGTGCCTCAATCATAGCTTCCACCTCATTCTGAATAACAGAAGTATGTTCTGAGATCTCTTTGATGGCGCTCAATTGGTTAGCAGCAGCCTTTTTGTAAGATTCGGCATCCAATACTTCTTTTAATCCTCTAACATTTTCAATCAATCTATTTTGATAATGAATTGCAGTAGGAAGAATATGATTTATAGCCAAATCGCCCAACATACGGCCTTCGATCTGAATCTTTTTAATGTATTTCTCCAGCTTAATTTCGTAACGAGCCAGGAGTTCTGTCTTATTCAACACTTCGTTCTTTTCGAACAAATTAACAGTTTTATCGGAGATGAAAGCGAGCAAAGCTTCCGGAGTGGAACGATTGTTTGATAAACCACGTTTTGCAGCTTCTGCAACCCATTCATCGCTGTATGAGTTACCTTCGAAACGGATATCTTTCGAAGCTTTGATGTAATTCTGAACCACGTTAAAGATGGCGTCAGCTTTCTTCATTCCTTTTGAAATCAATCCGTCAACTTCAGACTTGAATTGTTTCATCTGTTCAGTTACAATGGTATTCAGAACAAACATTGGTTTTGCAGTGTTTGCTGAAGAACCAACAGCACGGAATTCAAATTTATTTCCGGTGAAAGCAAAAGGTGAAGTACGGTTTCTGTCAGTATTATCAAGCAGAATTTCAGGTATTTTTGGAATATTAGCAATCACATTGTTTCCATTGCGTCCGCTGATTGCTTTGGGTTCCGGCATTTTCTCTATTTCATCCAATGTATCAGCAATTTCTTTTCCTAGGAAAATAGAAATAATGGCCGGAGGTGCTTCGTGAGCTCCCAAACGCAGGTCATTTCCTTCAGAAGCCACGCTGGCCCTCAGAAGACCTTCATAATCACGAATTCCCTTAACAATAATGCTGAGCATAGAAATGAAGCGGAAATTATCTTCAGATGTTTTACCTGGTGATAACAGGTTGATACCTGTGTTAGTAGCCATGGACCAGTTGTTGTGTTTTCCTGAACCATTAATACCCGTGTAAGGTTTTTCATGCAACAGTACTCTTAGATTGTGTTTACGAGCCACATTTTCCAACAAGTGCATCAGCAACTGGTTGTGGTCGACGGCTACATTTACTTCTTCAAACACAGGAGCACATTCAAACTGACTGGGAGCCACCTCATTGTGACGGGTTTTCACGGGGATTCCAAGTTTATGGCTTTCGATTTCCAGTTCCTGCATAAAAGCCAACGCCCGCGGATGGATAGCTCCGAAATAATGGTCAGAAAGCTGCTGGTCTTTTGCAGAAGCATGACCAAAAACAGTTTTTCCCATCAGAACCATATCAGGGCGGGCATTATAAAGTGCCTCATCTACCAGAAAATATTCCTGTTCCCAACCCAACGTAGGATATACCTTGGTAACATCTTCGTTAAACAAACGAACAACCTCAGTAGCAGCTGCGTCTAATGCAGAAACAGACTTCAGCAAAGGTGTTTTATAGTCCAGGGATTCACCCGTATAGGATATAAAGATTGTGGGAATACACAAAGTCTTATCGATGATAAAAGCCGGGGATGTCGGATCCCATGCAGTATAACCACGTGCTTCGAAAGTAGAACGGATTCCACCGCTCGGGAAACTGGAAGCATCGGGTTCTTGTTGGATTAATTCTTTTCCACTAAAATTCTCAAGAGCTTGACCTTGGGGAGTCGGGCTGATAAATGCGTCGTGTTTTTCAGCCGTAGCCCCCGTTAAAGGATGGAACCAGTGCGTGTAGTGCGTGGCTCCCTTTCCTAACGCCCATGCTTTAATGGCTGATGCAACCTGATCGGTAACCTTCCGCTCAACGCGGTATCCGGTTTCGATGGCTTGCTTTACAGCATTGAAAGCCTCTTCAGTTAAATACTCTTTCATAGTGCTTTGATTAAAGGTCATAGAACCGAAATAATCAGAAGCTTTCGCTGAGGGGTAATGGACTTCTTTTGGCTGGCGGTCCATTGCTTTTTCCAATGCAATAAATCTAATACTTGTCATGGCGTTTAATGAATTTAATTAATTATAACTATGTTTAACTCTGAGAATCATCAATCCAATAAATGTAAATAATCCGTTAATAAGCAATATCTCGAACCCCGTTTTATAGCCATCAAAAACGAACTGTAAAAACCTGCTAAAAAAATAAGCCATAAACGGGGATGCAACCGCAACCACAGGAACCCACTTATCCCGAACCTTAAACTTTGTAAAAAGGCCAAAACCAAACAATCCCAACAGGGGGCCGTATGTGTATCCGGCAAATGTAAACAACGCAGCAATGATTGCCTGGTCGTTAATGACCTTGAATATCAGGATTACAAATATAATGGCAAACATCATAAAAAAATGCACATACTGTCTTCTCCTTTTTAACTTTTCTTCATCACCCGCAAATTTTTTGTCCAGTTCCAGTATATCAATCGATAGCGAAGTTGTCAGAGCAGTAAGTGCACTATCAGCGCTGGAATAAGCTGCTGCTATCAATCCAATGAAAAAGATAACTCCACCGGCCACTCCCAGATGATTAAGTGCTATATCCGGGAATAAGTTATCTGAAGAAGCCGGCATATGCATATTGAAGTGACCGACATAAATGAACAGGACAGCACCCAGGAAAAGGAAAATCATATTCACCGGAACCAAAATCAGACTCAATAGAGTCATATTCTTCTGAGCATCTTTTAAATTACGGCAGCTCAGGTTCTTCTGCATCATATCCTGATCCAGTCCTGTCATAGCAATAGTAATAAAGGCACCACTGATAAACAGCTTCATGAAATTCTCAGAGCTTTTTACATGAGTTACCAAAATTTTGGAATATCCCGATGACCATACGGTTTTCCACATTTCACTGAAACTGGTATGCATAACATGAATAAGCATTCCCACAGTGATAATCACCGATAAAAGCATAAAGGTCGTTTGAAAAATGTCAGTCCAGACAATAGTCTTAATACCGCCTTTCAAAGTGTAGAGATGTATCAACGCCAAAAACAACACCACCGTCGCCCAGAAAGGAATTCCGAAATGGTTAAAAACAAATATCTGAAGCACTTCCACCACAAGAAACATGCGGAAAGAAGCACCTATCACCCTCGAGATTAAAAAGAAAACCGAACCGGTCTTGTAAGAACTGTTTCCAAACCTGTTATCCAGATATGTATAGATTGATGTCAGGTTTAGTTTATAGTAAACCGGCAACAACACTGTGCTCACCACTGCATAACCGACTATGTAACCCAGTACCATTACAAAATAGGTAAAGTGCGTTGATCCAACCCAACCAGGAACGGAGATATAGGTTACCCCGGACAACGACGCTCCTACCATTCCGTAGGCCACCACTACCCAAGGTGATTTACGGTTTCCGATAAAAAAACTTTGATTGTCGGCCTTACGGGATGTTATCCATGAAATAAAAAATATCAGGCCCGTATAGACCACCAGAGTAATAAAAATAATTAGTGGAGTCATATCAAATCTGCGTTTTCAGGATCATCCGGGAGAAATCCAGTAAATCAAGGGCATAAAGGTGAACCAGATTTTCAGGCACTTTCTCATTACCAACAAGAACATTCAACATTCCGGAATTTCTTCCGAATTCCATGTCGCTTTTTGTGTCTCCCACCATGATACTTTTTTGAAAATCAATTTCAGGAAAATCCTTCTTCGCCTGCATTGCCAGATATATTCCCGGCTTACGACAGTGTTCTTTTTTTGTGGCCAGATCCGTGCAGCAATAAATAGCATCCAACCTTCCTCCTGCCCTTGCTATTTCTGCCTTCATATAGCGATGGATATTTTCAAGTTCGGATTCGGTCATTTCTCCTTTTCCAACGCCCTGCTGATTTGTTACCACTATAATTTTCCCAAAAAAAGAAGCAAATACAGACATGCTTTCCAACACACCCGGTAAAAACTTAAATCCCTCTGACGTATTTACATATCCACCATAAATACGCTCATTTAGCACTCCGTCACGGTCAAGAAACAAAGTCCAGTCTGTATTTATATTTTTCAGAAATTCAGCCATCCGTTACGGTTGAAAAAGAGTGTTTTCTATTTTTTCGCAAAGAATATGTCCTATCATTATGTGTGATTCCTGAATACGCGCTGTATTGCCGGAAGGAACCTTTATACAAATATCACTAATCTTATTTAACTCCCCCCCATGGCTTCCTGTCAATGCTATAACAATCATTTCCTGCTCTCTGGCCTTTTTTGCGGCTTCCAAAACATTCTTCGAATTTCCTGAAGTACTAATAGCAATCAAAATATCACCATGTCTCCCGGCAGCTTCGACCATCCGGCTGAAAATCTTATCGTAATCATAATCATTAGCTACAGCAGTCAGATAAGAGGTGTTGACATGCAACGCTTCCGCATAAAGGGGCTTGCGATCGAACTGGAACCTTCCAGAGAGCTCGGCAGCAATATGTTGTGCATCGGAAGCACTTCCTCCATTTCCACATAACAATATTTTTCCGTCCTGCGTAAAGCATTCTACACAATACTCGGCAGCAGACCTTATCAGATCTATTAGTTTCTTATCGTCGAGAATTGCCTGCTTTACCTTAATTGATTCTTTGATTGCTTTTTCGATGGCTTCCATGGAATTCTATTTTTGATTTGCAATGATACCGAATAAAATTCAAAATTAATGATTTCATTAATATATCTTCTATAGAAACGGGCGTCCTTGCAATGAATCCGGGGAAGGATTTCGGGTAAGAATGAAGAAGTAATCTCATCAATAACCTCAAACTTTCTTGATAAAGAGATTGCTTCGTCGGTCGCCTCCTCGCAAAGACGACCGGATGAATAAAGGATATAATTTTAATTAATTACAATAACTTCTATAAAAACATATGTCCTTGCGATGAATCCGGGGAAGGATTTCGGGTAAGAATGAAGAAGCCCGCCTACGGTTGCAAGGCAGTCTCTTTTTAAAACAAACTGGCGCGCCGTTATCCTTCTGAGTGCAGCGAAGAATCGGTATTAGATATTCAGCAAGTCTGTTTTGAGATCCTTCATTACATTCAGGAGGACATACTGCGTTGTTTGTCGCTTCTGAGCAAAGCGAAGAATCTGTATCAGATATTTACCCTTATCAATTATGAGAAACTTCACTTCGTTCAGGATAACAGTAAACTGTAATAAAAAACCTAATCGTATAAGATTTCTTTGGCATAGTTTTCCCAGCTCATTTCCTTGGAAGTGGCAGCCACATTTTCTCTTTCTATGGGATGTTCTATGGCTTTCAGCATTACTTCAGCCATCGAATCAATATTTTCAGGTTCAGCCAGATAACCATTAAAGCCATCTTTTACCGTCTCGGAAAAGTGTCCGACATTAGTTGCCAGAATAGGTAACCGGAAATTATAGGCAATGGATTCGATTCCTGAGGGAGTAGCCGTCAGATAGTACAGCATAATATTATTGCTGACCTGGAAATATTTGTAAACATCTTCGTTGGGAACAAAATCGTTATTGACAAACACTTTGTCTTTCAAACCCAGTTCATCAATCAGTTCCAGCGGCTGGTAATTCCTTTCATCATCCTGCTTTTTCAGGAATATCTTCTTGGCAAAACCAAAAACAGCATTCTTGATTCTTGTGGATAGTTTACTACTGTCTAACGTATTCCAAAACGACTCTCCTACGATCAGCAAGGAAACGTCATCCCGTTTATCAGCCACATGCCTGAACGCTTTTATTACGTTATGGAGCCCTTTGTATTTTCTTATAAAACCGAAATACAGGAATACATGCTTTTTCAAACCCATTTCCTGTTTTGCCTTTTCGACATCATAATCCGGATGTGGAGCAAACATATCATAAACAGGATGATAGAGTTTCAGTACCTTGATGGCCTTCCATGTATAACGTTGTCCGGGTTCCAGTACTTCGAAATTCTTTTTTGGAAACAGCTGTTTCAGCTCGTTAACCGTTTTAAAAGCATGGGTTATGAAAGCATCAGGGAAATGAAGAGCAAACCTGGTGAACATCTTATCCAGTTTACTCCCCTCCTTCTGAATAACAAAATGCAAATCGAAAAACACTTTGATGTCGGGGTTCTTTCCAAGTTTATAGGCAATATATCCCAACGGTAACCCCTGAATGGATATCGCCCACTGGAAAATAACCTTGTCCGGTTTCAGATTTTCGATAAGCTTAACCGTGGATCTCCAGCTGAAGGGATTGTTATAATTCGTGATATAATGAACCTTGATATCTGTGCCTGCAAGCTGGTCTTTCTTGCTTTTACGATCAATAAAGTCACGAGGAATAATGGCCGGGTACTGTTGTGTCCAGGAAACAATATGAACCTCAACATCTTCCAGCTTATCGAAAGCCTTTGCCAGTGATGTGTTGTAGTTGGCGATTCCTCCTTTAAACAAAGGCCCGGGACCAAAGCAAACAATGGTTTTTTTCATCCCCAAATATATTTGGTTTGTTTAATGAAAACAGCCTGAATTAAATTTTCTTCAACGCTGCCTCATAAACTCTGCGCATACCCTCTTCCAACGAAATTTTCGGAGTCCATCCGAATTTTTCCCTCACCAGGGTAGGATCACCATAGCGCGATTGAACACCTACCGGTTTATCAAGCAAAGGTTTAATGGTGGGATGATAACCGGCAAAAGAAGCAAATACATCAATAAGTTCAAGAAAAGACGTAAGCTTTCCTGAACCAATATTATAAGCCGAACCGTCATTCACACGGTCCATTAAAATGGCAATAAAATCAAGGATATCGTCAATATGGACGAAATCGCGTCCCTGCTTTCCGCTGCCCCATACTTCAAACGGATTTTCTTTTTTAGCGGCACGCATGGCAATAGCAGGAACGGGGTAAGAAGTTTCCTGATCTTCTCCGTAGCCTGAAAATGGCCTGATACAAACAATGGAGATCCCATAATATTTGGCGGCAATCTGAGCCAGAAACTCTCCGGTAAGCTTGGTCCAGCCATAAGTCATATCCGGTGTTCCCAGATTCTTGTTAAAGTCAATATCACCTTCTTTTAAAGCCAGGGCACCCTCCACATTCTGCAGGCTGGTAGGGTATGCAGCACTGGAACTTGGGTAAAGTACACGATCCGGTTTATGGCGTGTAATCCAGTAAAAGAATTCAGAATCGATGCTAAGGTCGAGGCCCACCATCATAGGATCGCCGTCAATCTTCATACGTCCGCCCACAATGGCAGCAAAATGATAGACGTCACTGAAATGGTCAAAATCGAGATTGTATGTTTCCTGAATGTATCTTGGATTTTTTCTCTGATTAAAAAGGAAATCCCGGAAATCGCCTTTCCAGAAATAAACTCTTTCATCCTTTCCGATAACTTCAACGTCTTTAAGCATACGTGAAGTAAAATTCTCAAGCCATTCTTTGGGATGCCTTCCAATGGAAAGATCATCTACCACAAAAATTGTATCCTTTGTGGTCTTTAACAGGCGTTTCACCATATTTCTCCCCACAAAGCCGCATCCGCCGGAAACCAGGTGTACTTTCATACGAGTAAAATTTTGTTTTTAAAAGTTGTATGTAACTTCCCTTTCAATTTTCATTCATGGTCTATGCCCGATTTTCGAATAAAAACTGAATGGACGTTTCATTTTTCTATTTTAAAGTTGATATATCGTTTAATCTGATGTTTGTTTGCATTTTCAGCGCCACGGGAAATCATCTCTCCCAGGAAACCTGCCACAAACAATTGGGTACCCAGAATCATGGCAAGCAATCCAAAGTAAAACAATGGCCTGTCGGTCATATGGTAAGCCTCCATAAATATTTTGGCGTAAGTCAGATAACCGGCAATACCGAATCCTATTAAAAACAACACCGATCCGAGAGCGCCAAAGAAATGCATCGGCCTCTGCATAAATCGTGAGGTAAAAGTGATGGTAAGCAGGTCAAGATAACCTTTCACAAAGCGATCGGCGCCAAACTTGGTTACACCGTATTTCCTTTTACGGTGTTGTACTACTTTTTCTCCTATCTTATTAAATCCTGCATGTTTGGCAATAACGGGGATGTAACGGTGCATCTCACCATAAACTTCGATGGACTTTACCACATCATGCCGGTAAGCTTTCAAACCGCAATTAAAATCATGAAGTTTTATTCCTGACAACATTCTGGTTGAACCGTTGTAGAACTTTGAGGTTGTGCGTTTAATAAACGGGTCATAACGCTTCTTTTTCCATCCGGATACCAGATCGAATCCTTCTTCCCTGATCATTTTATAAAGCTCAGGAATTTCATCCGGGCTGTCCTGCATGTCGGCATCCATAGTGATCACTACTTCGCCGGAAACCATTTTAAAACCTTCGTGCAACGCCGCCGATTTACCATAGTTTCTTAAAAAGCGGATGCCTTTAATATTGGGTTCCGTTTTAGCAAAACTTTCTACCAGTTCCCAGGAACGATCAGTCGACCCGTCATCAACATACACTATCTCAAAAGTAAAATGATTGGATTTTAACACACGTAAAATCCAATCATTCAACTCTTTTAATGATTCATCTTCATTATATAGCGGGACTAATACCGAAATATCCATAGCTTATTTTTACTTACGCGATGGTCTTGTCTTCGCGTTTGGCAAAAATAGCAATAATCAGTGACAAAACAGTACCAATGATGATGTTTCCTATTAATTGCATGATGGCACTCATAACCGGATTAGCAAATGCTTTTACCATGCCCAGCGCCTTATCCAGATCAGCATCACTGATGTTCGGATTTTTAGCCAAAATCTTATTTTCGGCTTCAGCAACTGCCCTGCCTACCGCGCCCGTATCGATATATTTCATGTAGAAAAACGTGAATATACCGACAAGAATTGCAGTAAAAAGAACAATCCAAAAGCCTGTACCAAAAGCTTTACCATAATTCATCACGCCGTCAAGCTGACGGTCACGGATATTGGTAACGCCCCAATACATCATTCCGGCATAAATAATCAGGCTGGCCCAGCGTACGGGAGACTTGTCACCTACTCCGGCCAGAAACAAAATGAGGGTAAAAACAATCAATGCTAATCCTGTCAGCAGTCCGAATTGCATGGCAGGAGAAAAGGTAGATTTCTGTTCCATAATAACAAAGGCTTTTTAATTAATATTTCGTAAATATAAAAATAAAAACTTTGATGCATGAAAAACATTTGTAATTTTGCAGCGGGTAAGTCTTATACGACCAGCTCCTGCTGAATTCCCCCAGGCCCGGAAGGGAGCAAGGGTAGGCGGTTGTAGCGGTGCGATATAAGTAGCTTACCCTTTTTTTGTTTATACCGGTGACCATCGCCGGGACAAGATCAAGGGCCAAGAGCTAAGAGCTTAGGGCTAAGGGCCAAGAGCTTAGGGCCAAGAGCTAAGAGCTAAGGGCTTAGGGCTAAAGTTTAAAGGCTAAAGGCTAAAGTCCAAAAGCCAAGGGCCAAAGGCTAAAGTTTAAAGGCTAAAGTCCAAAAGCCAAGGGCTAAGGGCTAAAGACCAAAGGCTAAAGTTTAAAGGCTAAAGGCTAAAGTCTGTTGATGCCTGTATTTAGTTGACCGTTTTCACTTACTTATTACGCAGGGTTTGAGTGTTGATTTTTTATACAGATTGTCTGTATCAGATGTTTGGTTAAAACAAAGATAATTTTTTTCAAAATCAAAAGGGGATTTTCT